>JAOZRC010000387.1:3056-5724 GCA_029940345.1 Desulfobacterales bacterium | reverse complement strand
TCATTGCCATTCACTGACCTGTGGTTGAAACCACAGGCTATATTACCTAACCTCTTCGAGGTGAAAATGAATAATTTATCAGGTGTGTTATTATTCCCCCCAAATCCGTTATAATCAGCAGAAATTTAAAAGAGTGCCCCAAATGACCTTTCAATTGCTAAATAAAAAGACCCTATTTGCCGCATTTTTTATGACGTTTATACTGATCGCGGTTGCGCCTTATGTCAGTGTGAACTATTTTGTTCTTAACAAGGTGGAGAATGAATTAAAAAGTTCATTGAATGAAGAGTATTATTTCATCACCCAGCAGATCACCCATACGATCGAACAGGTTTATATTGAAAAATGGATTACGGACATTGCAAGACTTCGCCGGATGCTTAATTTTGAAGTTACCTATGACACATCACAGAAATATGCCCTGGCAGAAGCTTTTGTATATCAAGACACCAACATCATTACGCTTTCATTGCAAACACCCGACGAAACAGAACCATTGCATTTTATAAAAGAGGATAGTTTGGCACCCTTCATCAAAACTGATCCCCATGGCGTCAGTTTATTTTTCAATTTTTCGGACTCGGCCGGCAATAAAACAAACGAGCCTGTAAATCTGTGTAAACATATAATTTTGCCCAATCCGAACTCCGGAGAAATAAACGCTGTTTTTATACCGATGGAAACGCTTTTTGCCTATAGCAACACCCAGGAAGCGCGATTGCGCATCATTTATCACTTTACACCGGTGCTGGAAAAAATCAATCGCCAACTGGCGTTCGGCCATAAAGAGATGTATCTTGTGGATAAATCCGGTGCGATCCTGTTTAGCAACCGGCCAGGGGCGGATCAATACCGCTCTTCACCTGGAATGCGTATGCAATATCCGTTAATGGAAAAAATTCGTACTGTTCTGGAAGGCGCACCCGCCGTGTTCCAATTAGAAATATTTCAATATAAAGGCACTCGCTATCTGGGTTGTTTTGCTACCATCCGCTCATCAGATTATGCCGTGGTGTTGGTTGAACGTTACCAGTCGGCCTATGCGCCGGTGCATGAAACCAAGCGCCAAATTATAATATGGGTGGTGATTTCAATCCTATTATGCTTCATTTTTGCAGCCATTTTTTCCTGGTTCTTCTCCTTGTTTATCATTCAAGCTAAAAATGCGCTGGTTGATGCCAAAAATGCTGCTGAAAGCGCCAATCGTATTAAAGGTGAATTCCTGGCCAATATGAGCCATGAAATTCGGACGCCTATGAACGCGATCCTGGGATTTGCGGATATCCTGGAAGAAGAAATCAGTGATAAACATCATAGGCAATATTTATCCATGATCCGGGCAAGTGGAAAATCGCTTTTGACGCTGATCAACGATATTTTGGATATTTCCAAAATCGAAGCCGGAAAAATGCAACTTGAGTATGGAGCGGTCAATCCCGTTGGTGTATTTGAAGAGATCACCGATATATTTTCACAACAGATTAACGAAAAAGGTCTGAAGTTAATCCTGGAAATTGATTCAGAAGTGCCGGAATACCTGCTGCTCGATGAAGCTCGTATTCGACAGATCCTCCTGAACCTGATTGGGAACGCGGTAAAATTCACCAAATCCGGGACCATCAAACTTACTGCTAAAACCCGGGTTAATGAGGAAAAACCCGACACGGTCGATTTTATCTTTTCGATTGAGGACACCGGAATCGGCATTGCGGAAGAACAGAAGAAAATCATATTTGACGCCTTTGAACAACAAAGCGGACAGGATCACGCAACTTATGGCGGCACAGGATTGGGCCTGGCCATTACCAAACGGCTGACAGAAATGATGAACGGTGCGATTTCCGTATCAGGTGAAAAAAACCAGGGAAGCACATTTACCGTTACGCTACGAAATGTCCGCAAAATAATATGTCCCATCGCCATTGAAAATAAAAACGAGCTGACTCTCGAATCCGTTTCTTTTCATCAAGCCATAATCCTGATTGTGGATGATATCAAGGTGAACCGCCTGCTTTTACGCCGCTTTATGAAGGATTACGGTTTCGGGTTCATTGAGGCGAAAAATGGCCGGGAGGCCGTCAATCTGGCAAGGGAACGTCATCCGAACCTGATACTGATGGATTTAAAAATGCCGGTAATGGACGGCGTCGAAGCCACCCAAAATATCAAGGCGCGTGAAGAGACAATGGGTATTCCGATCATTGCGGTAACGGCGTCGGCGATGAAGGGTGATGAAGAGAAAATCAACTCCCTGTGCGACGGATACTTAAAAAAACCGGTAAATAAACACGACTTGATCACCGAAGTGGCCCGGTTTCTAAAACATTCTGTAAAAAAATCGGTTTCTACGAATTCCGGACTATCGCAATCGGAAGAAATAAGTGAGTCCGCGCCATACGAACCCGACGCCGAAACCATGAAAAAAATTCCGGAGTTGATCCGGATATTGGAATCTGAATTCATGCCCCAGTGGGAAACGTCTGTCGAACTGCTGGTCATGGATGAAGTCAAACAATTTGCCGATGATCTGAACCGAATCGGCCTGGATTATGACTTTCCGCCTGTTGCGGAGTACGGCAGTTGGCTGACCGATTGCGTACAAGCATACGACGTCGAGGGTGTCAAAAAGAAACTGGCGGAATTCCCGAAAAATATCGAACGGATGAAA
>JAOZRC010000387.1:0-2956 GCA_029940345.1 Desulfobacterales bacterium | reverse complement strand
TTTAGATAAAAACAAAGGAGGAAGAAAATGGAGCGTACGAAACCTCGATTAAAAATTTTAATTGTCGATGATGTCACCCGCAACATACAAATTATTTCTACCATTTTGAAGCAGGAAGGGTACAAAATATCATTTGCCCGCAGCGGAGAGTCCGCATTGGAATTGTTGCAAAATAAAACGTTTGATTTGATCCTCCTGGATATTATGATGCCGGGCATAGATGGCTACGAAACATGTCGGCGTTTGAAAAACGATCCTGAAACCAGCGAGCTGCCTGTTATTTTCCTGACGGGGAAAGCAGACTCAGACAGTATTGTCAAAGGATTTGATCTTGGTGCCGTGGACTATATCACCAAACCGTTCCGTGCATCCGAACTCCTTGCCAGGGTTAAAACCCATTTACAGCTCAAAGTCGCCCAGGAAAAATTACAGGAAGCCAATGCCACCAAAGACAGGTTTTTCTCGATTATTGCGCATGACCTCAAAGGCCCGTTTAATTCCTTGCTCGGATATACAGATGTTTTAATGAACTATTGGGACAGTTATCCTGATGAAAAAAGGAAAAAATTTGTTAAAACAATCCATCAACAAAGTGACCGATTATTTCGGATGCTGGAAAACCTGTTAGATTGGTCAAGAATACAGTTAGGCAAAATCGAGCAACGTCCCGAAAAGATAAAGTTACATCTTCTGACCGGGTCTGATCTGTTGCTCCTTAAACCCCAGGCCGAAAAGAAAAAGATTGAACTACATCACGATGTTCCTAAAAATGCCTTGGCATACGGTGACCGCAATATGATTTCAACCGTTACCCGGAATCTGTTATCAAACGCCATTAAATTTACGCATCCGGGGGGACAGATACGCATAACCGGCCGGGAAGACGGTGATTTTCATGAAATCACCGTGTCTGACAACGGCATTGGCATTGCCGATACCAATCTTTCCAAGCTATTCCGAATAGATGGGCATTTTTCAACTTACGGCACCGACAAAGAAGTTGGCACCGGCTTGGGACTGATTTTATGCAAGGAGTTCGTGGAGGAAAACGGCGGTCGCTTATGGGTGGCAAGTGAGGAGGGCAAAGGGAGTGTTTTCAGCTTTACGGTTCCTCGCTTTAGGTAAGGGATTTCCCAATAAATAAACTACCCATTTAGCAGTGCTGTATGATTGTAGGGTGCGTTAGGCGTCAGCCGTAACGCACCGAAGTCATAGTATAAACAAATTTTTTAATATTAACACGGTGCGTTACGCTCCGCTAACGCACCCTACATTTAGGGTAGTTTATTTTTTGCTAAATCCCTAACTTTAGACGTTTGCGATGAACACTGAAACCTGACTACTGAAAACATAATTTTGAAAATCACAAATTATGACTTTGCCGAGTATAACGATAAAAACGTCATAAAATATTGAGGTTAAATAACCGGTATGGAACGATCATTAGTGCTTTTAGTAGATGATAATCCAAGAAATATTCAATTGCTGGGAAACCTGTTAAATGAGTATTACAAAACTGCGGTTGCATTGAGTGGTTTTGAGGCATTGGCATTTGTTCGCAAAAATCGTCCAGATTTAATCCTGCTTGATATTATGATGCCGGAAATGGATGGCTTCGAGGTTTGTAAAGAATTAAAAAAAGATACTGAATTGAAAGAGATACCCGTTATATTTTTAACGGCCAAGACCGACTCGGAAACCGTGGTAAAAGGTTTTAAAATCGGGGCTAAAGATTATATTACAAAACCGTTTAACCATGATGAATTATTGGCGCGCGTAAAAACGCACCTTGATCTTAAAATAGCGTCCGATAATCAGAACCGGCTGCTTTCCCAGAAAGAACAATTAATAGTCAAGCTACAGAAGGCGTTTAAAGAGATTAAAACATTAAAAGAGTTTATTCCCATCTGCAGTTTTTGCAAAAAAATCCGTAATGATGAACAATATTGGGAAGGGATTGAAGAATACATTTCCAAACGGACGGATTCCAGATTTTCCCATGGTATTTGTCCCGATTGCGCCAGAAAGCATTACCCGGAATTTTCTAAAGGGATTGAAAAGATGAACAATCCAAAAGACTGATAATTCCGATTCAAAAAAATATTGTAAATAAGTGCGTTTCCAGAAGCGGAAAAGGAAAGATACATTGATGATACCGACCATTCAACCTGACGATTACCAACATATTATTTTTTTTACCGGCGCGGGCATGTCCGCCGAAAGCGGTGTCCCCACCTACCGAGGGCACGGCGGCATTTGGCATCAATACAACTGGGAGGCTTACGCCTGTCAGAAAGCATTTGACCGCGACCCCCAAAAAGTGTTGGAATTTCATGAGCTTCGGCGTAAGGCTGCGCTGACCTGCCAACCGCATGATGGTCATCGCGTTATCGCCGAATTGGAACAGCAACACCCGGCTGTAACCATCGTCACCCAAAATGTTGACGGTATGCACCAGCGCGCCGGAAGCGAGAAAGTCATCGAACTGCATGGCAGTTACTGGCGCGTGCGTTGTTCGCGACATGGGGTTACAGAAGATATCGGCGAGGCCTATTCCGGCTATACTTGCGCCCAGTGTGGTGAGTGGCTGCGTCCCGATATTATCTGGTTTGAAGATATGCTCAATCAAACCGTCATTTCCCAGGCAACATCAGCCATCGCTCAATGCGATCTGTTTATCAGCATCGGAACTTCCGGCGTGGTCTGGCCGGCAGCCGGTTTCCCGGAAATTGCCTCTAAAAACGGCGCACGTTGCATTGAAATTAATCCGGAACCGTCGCCACAATCGCAATTCTGTTCCGATGTAATCACCCAGGCCGCCGGAGAAGTACTTCCGAAACTTTTCGACCTGTGTAATTGAAATAAAATATTCCTTAAAAGCTCCGTGAGAGCAGCATATTTGTAGTACAATCATGCTCTGATTCAGACAGAGTCCCATCGGGACGGCATATTTGTA
>JAOZRC010000386.1:2035-5725 GCA_029940345.1 Desulfobacterales bacterium | reverse complement strand
TGACAGAGCGTTCTCCTCCCATCCACACCACCGGACATAGCTTGAATAAATACCCCATCATCCCAGACAGTTTCCATACCCGGCCTGAAAAACAGATGCAATTAAAAAATTCCGGACTTTAACCTTATCGTAGGGGCAGAGCCTTGTAACGAGCTTTTCTATTTGGCTATCAGCCGAATTCTTCAATATCAGTAAGTCATTAAATTTAATGTGTTTTGGTATAATTTACTTGGCAGCAAAAACATACTGCATTTTTATTCCTCCTCTATCACGGCCAATTCCAGCCAGAACAGTTTTTCATCACTGTTCAGCCTGCCGCCCGATACGTTCATTCACCCACTTGTACACAGCGTCCGGCGAAGAAAAACATGAAAATAACAAACTACGGACGCATTTATCCAATCACTTGTTATCACTGCTATCAGGTTTTTTTTTTTAAGATCTGAGGAGAATGTGAAATGCGATCATAGTCTTATCAAGGTAGGCCTGAAATGATCGGTTACTCCTTTTTTTTAAGCGGTCATCACTCAGGTCGCATTTAAGCCGTTTTATCATGCGTTCAATCGAGGGACGACGCGTCATTATCGCTTTGAATCGTTTTGCCATGGGTGGATCATTTTTGTCAATATGAGGAAGCTGACTGAAACTAAGGTTGATAATCCGTCCTTTTTCAGCATCAGGGCAGCATTGCAGTTTGTGTTCGCAATTTTTACAGACTGCGATTCCGTTTTCATCGCAAGGGGCCAGATAAATAAATTTTTCCGAACTGTAACGTATCCCTTTATAATCCATCTGAATTCCCGCGTTACAGATCATATTGCCATAAGGAGTCAGTCTTGCCATACCCAGAGGGAGTCCTTGTGTGACCGTTTTCCTTCGACGCGGATTTAAAGACGTTTTAAGTTCGATCCCGAAATCATTCATAAACCGAACTTTCAGTTTCTGATCATCACAGGCGCTGTCATATAGAATCCGGTCAATATTATCTTCAATTTCCGGGAAATGAGCAAAAAGTGATTCGACATGCGGATAAAGGGTCGCACCATCGAAGGTAGCGGCGTCAGCCACAGCAGCCGCATCTGGCGGAATTCCTTGTGCGGGAAAACCTAGTATGGATGCCTTGTGGCCCTGAATATACTTATTGCCGGCTTTGACAATCGTACCGGCACCGTCATCAGCTAATATATAGGGATGCTGACAATTCACAGGGTCTGGGCAACGGCAATTTTTGGTGAGCTTCGATATGAGTGACATAACGCATTTTCCTCTCCTCCTTATATTCAATTATTTTTTGGTCAAAACTGTCCTCCATCTCCTCCGGCAGTGCCATAACCCAGTCGATGAACCGGAAAAGATTAAGAACATCCCGTTTTGAATAGCCGCGTTGGTAAAGCATTTTTATGATATTAAATTTCCATCGGAATCGTTTGGCCGGCTCATTTCGTGTTTCCATAGTTTTAAGATGCGCCATGACAACAATCGCAAACGGGTTGTTATTTTGCAACAGCATATCAAAATTATCGCTGTAATCAAGCAATTAGACTTCCGGAAACTCAATGCCGACCTTAAAATCCGATAATTCGTAACCGTCGCAATTTGCAGAGGGGGAGTGAATGGTTACGATAAATGTCCGGACTGTTCAAATGCCTAAAATTCGCTATCAGCGATGTTCTTCAATATCAGCAAGTCATTCAATTAAAATGTTTTGAAAAGACTTACTTGACAGGTCGGGCGGGAGTGAACTGTTACGTATAAAATATACTAATATAGCATCAGTTAAACTGTTTTGGCAAGTATGGAGTGTTGGAGTGTTGCAAAGATTGTATGGAATGTTTCTTTTTCCTTTTATCTGGCCCCATTCAATACGTATAGCGCTTTTTTTCTATTAAAAGAGCGATATAGCCTTATTATAAGAGGGATTTTCAAGCGTATTAAATTTAATATCAATAAGTTAACTTGGCCCTGCTCAAGAACCCCACTCGCTCGACTCTGATAGCAGGATTGACGACCCTTGAAACTGATTTGTCGCATTCTGCTTGATTTTCTTCATGATCTTTGGTACACTTTGGAAAATTGGTTTTACTCCGTTGCGCTCCGTAAACCCGGCCACTTGCCTTAGCGATATGCACGTAAAAACAATGAATTTAAAAATTCAGGAGGCTTTATGAAATCTATAGACAAAGAAATAGTCCGGAAACCGGGAATTATGATTTGGCAAGGGACTCCATCGGACCATTCCGGCGCTTACCATGTTATTTTAAGTATCGGCCTTGACGGGACACCTGTTAAAGTAGGTATTGAAAATCCGGACTGCTGCAGGTTGGAAATACCTGGATTGCTCGACAGCGGATGGGATGCCGAACCGGAAAAAGTTGTAGCAGATTTTTTTGAATCAGCAGAAACCTGCCGCCCGTTGAATGGTGTTTATTTCAATCAGGAACGTGTAAATACGGTCGAGGAGCTGGAAAAGCGATTCCACTCTTTCAGACCTGAATTAGAGGTATTTTTTAATGATCCTGCTACGGTCCCGTCAATTATGGATTCATGCGATTACGAGTCCCTGTTGATTTACAGTCGGATTGAAAACCGTATAGAATCTGATTTTTATAAGGAGTTCTTTGATCCGGAAGAAGATGGCATGATAGAGAAATTAGGCGCACGGTTCTCCATGATCAGGCATTTCATGGAGGCCGGTTCCGACTCCGAAGGTTTCATCCAGTTTATTACAAGTGATGATTGGCTGAGGGTTGACGGGCTTGCCGATATTTTTAGCTGGTGGCTGTGGGATTCCTCAGATGGACTGGTCCGCATAATGGGCGATGGTTGACAACCTTAAAAAAACCGTATTTCGTAAAATGAGATCTGTGCATCTGCCATTTGGGGATTGGTATTATTTTCCACGAACAGCGCTCAATATCGTCAAGCTTTCTCATAGACCGGATGGTTTGTGGAAACCGGTTCATATCTCTATTGCCCTGACCTCGCAATGTGAAAAGAGTTGTGATTTCTGTTACGCCGAGAGCACTCAGAAGGGGGAAACGCTCTGGAAATTCGAAAATGTAGTCAAGATGGTTGAAAGCTGTGATCGAAACGGTGTTTTTGCAGTTACACTTGGCGGCGGCGAACCGATACTTTGGAATGATCACTCGGCAAACGCGGATTTTTACGATCTCTTAAACGAATTGAGTTCTTTCGGCTGTGATATTTCTTTTACAACATCCGCCGTACCGACGGTTAATTGGACAAAGATTCCTCATACGATTCTTCCCCGCATATCCATGCATCATCATCGTGAGATCGACTTCATCCATAATGAAATTAAAATAGCCGGTGACTGCCGCGGAAGTATTCCAGCGGTAAATTTATTGGTCCGCAAAGGTGAAATTGCCGCTTTATTAGCTGCGGCTGGAAAATTAGCGGAAACGGGAGTAAAAGATTTTCTGCTTATACCTTTAAGACCAGCGGGAAGGGCTTTGGGTTCGGCTCTTATTCCGACTGAGGACGAATTACGGCAATTGGTGCGGTCATTTCCGGTCCCTGATGTTAAACTCAGTTCCTGCTGCCGTCTGGAAAATCAGAAAGATACTTTTTTAGGTTGCGGGGCTGGCGACTGGTTTGTAAGTATAGATGAAAAGCATTGTATCAAATCATGCTCTTTTAATAAAACCGGTATATCTCTTTCGGATTTCG
>JAOZRC010000386.1:0-2025 GCA_029940345.1 Desulfobacterales bacterium | reverse complement strand
TATCGGGAAGTGCTTGATGCACTGCCTTGTCTGAACCGCTTGGAATGTCACAGCAGGATCAGATTTTAGGGCTTGATCATAAATGGTTCCATGGTGGTTATTCTTTTGCGTCGAAAAAGCGGAACAGCTTTCCGCTTTACATAGTAATGGGGAAGAAATAACTTCGTCATTTTCAGACGAGGAGTGCAAACTTCAGTTTGCGTTACTGGCAACGCAAGCTGAAGCTTGCACTCCGAATGGGGAAGCTATTGCGTTCTTATTGCTTATGTGGCAGCCGCAACTCTTTTTAATAAACCGATTGAGTCGTCTCAGCATCAAAAATATGCAGATGATTCAGATTCAACACCAGCTTCAGTTGTTCACCGACCTTGATTTCACGACGGCCTTCGCTTTTTGCGATCAGTTTGACGCCCCCAAGGTCCACATGCATGTTGGTTTCACTGCCTAGCGGTTCGACAACTTCCACCGAGCCGTCCACTTTCCATGATTCCGGGAAAGCGCCCGCGCCATTGTCGATGGTCAGGTCTTCGGTGCGCAGGCCCATGACAACTTCCATATTGTCCTTTAAATTGAGATCCTTTTTTGCAGGAATGGGGATGCGAAAATCGGCGTTAAACGCCAACATTTTCCCTTGGACTGTTTTAATGACACGCGCTGGGGTGAGATTCATTGGCGGTGTGCCGATAAATCCGGCTACAAAGGTGTTTGCAGGATTTTGAAACAGTTCGATGGGTTTGCCCACCTGTTCGATGTAACCGTCGCGCATGATAACGATGCGGTCGGCCAGGGTCATGGCTTCGACCTGATCATGGGTGACATAAATGATTGTGGCTTGAACTTTGTGATGGAGGCGTTTGATTTCGATGCGCATTTGGGTGCGCAGTTTGGCATCCAGATTGGATAACGGTTCGTCAAACAGGAATATGGAAGGTTCGCGTACAATCGCGCGTCCCATGGCCACGCGCTGGCGCTGCCCGCCCGAAAGTTCAAAGGGTTTGCGCTTCAGCAATTCGGTCAGTTCCAGCATTTCGGCCGCTTCGTCCACGCGTTTTTGAATTTCGGCTTTGGGCGTTTTGCGCAGTTTCAGGCCAAAGGACATATTGTTAAACACGTTCATGTGGGGATAAAGCGCGTAATTTTGAAACACCATGGCGGCGTCCCGATCTTTGGGCGCGACATCATTGACCAGACGCTCTTCAATGAAAATTTCACCCTCCGTAATTTTCTCCAGACCGGCAATCATGCGCAACGTCGTTGATTTACCGCATCCTGACGGGCCCACCAAAACGACAAATTCCCTGTCCGCGATTTCCAGATTGATCTTATGCACAACTTCCGTTTTACCGAATCGTTTGACTACATTTTTTAAAATTACGCTCGCCATTGTATCATCCTATTTGGTTTCACGCCTGCACACCGGCATAATGACGGGCCTGTGTCTTGTTTGCGTTGAATTTTTAAAAGTCATTTCAAGAATAAATCGCCAATTCCAAAAGCTTATTGGGTCAAAAAGCATATTTTGCATTTGCAAGTCAAGCTTTCTTTCATTGATCTTGATCATAACTTCGGCCATTTGCCGGGTCGTGCCGCATTCTTTTAGACTGCGTCATCATTCCGCGACTCCTACCTGGCTCAATCTGAAAGAATGCGGTACATTGCAACTGAAATTCAAAATGGCCGAAACGATGATCAAGCCCAAAAAAATTCGACCTGTGCGGTAGCTATCATATGTAGGGTGGGCAACGTTCTTCCACGGACCAGATTTATAGCTGATACCAGGGTGTCGCATCGGAAACAGTTTAAAGCGATTAACTTTGCCCACCATTTTTAATGAATCGGTGGGCAAAGGCCGTTTCCTTTAACAAAGTACGTCGCTTTACCTACTGGTCATCAATAAACCAGGTGAGTGCCAAAACATTGCCCACCCTACATTTTATATTAACCGCACAGGTTGTAAAAATTCGACCTGTGCAATTCATTCAGAGTCCCGTCAGGACGGCATATTTGTAGAATCATCATTTCAAC
>JAOZRC010000385.1 GCA_029940345.1 Desulfobacterales bacterium | reverse complement strand
AAGATGAATGATCAGTTTTCATAAGCCCTCTTAGCAGGTTTCGTAGTTAATAATGGATGATTGCCTGTTAAATGCCTGTTAAGTTATTATGCAAAAAGTATGCCAGTGTGTTCAGAATACATTATCAAGTTCTACAAATTCATATTCGGGTTCAAAGAATAGAAAGGCGCCCTTTTGTTATTCATAGGGAATCAAAGCACCGTAATTCCCCTCATTTTCGCTTCACATATCTATTGGCCCCTATTTTATTATTCTCATGTATTCATCGTGAGTTCCTAACCATATCCATATAAAATCATCATCGTCTTCAAAAGCCAGCGCACGGTAATCCAGACCGATTCTTGCGGACCAGAATTTTCCCACCTTTTTAAAGTGCAGTGAGGGATGTTTCACATAATTTTTCAACAGTTTAAAATTCTCTTCCGCCAGATTCTGTATATGTGATGGAAGTTTCTCAAAACACTTCCAAAAACGGTCTGTCGTCCTGTGCATCAGAGATTACTCAACGTTCCTTTATTTTTTTCATTCAGGGCTTCTTCAATCAGAAAGTCAAGTTTTCCTTCTTCCGAATCCTGTTTAATCTTTTTATCCCAATTTTTCCAGTTTTTTTTTGGAAACCATTCTCTCAGTTTGACATATTCTTTTTCTGGAAGCAAATTTATAGCCTCTTTTATTTTTTCTGCTGTAACCATCATCTTGTTATCCTTTTCCTCTTGTGTCCTTAATGATATAAGTTCCTCATATCCTGCCGCTTACCAAATCACTTTGCAATTCGCCAAACAGCGCCTTCCGGACGGTCTTCAACCTGAACCCCCATATCGTCTAATCGCTGCCTGATTTTGTCGGCAACCGCCCAATCTTTGGCCTGACGCGCCTGGGTTCTTTGAGCCACCAAATCATCAACTGCTTGGGGATCAACAGATCGCTCTTCAAGCTTGTCTGTTTTTTGGGCAGCAAAATAGTTATGGGGCGATTGCGTCAGAATTCCGATAATTTCCCCCATTGCATATAAAGCGGCATAATTTGACTGAATCTCAGGGATTAATGACACATCGTCTGAAGGTGAAGCCTGAACTTGGTCTGACAACCGATTGGTATTTCGTAAAAGATCGAAAAGGAAGCCGATTGCCAGCGCCGTATTAAAGTCATCGTCCATTGCCTGGCAGAACCGGTTCCAAAACGGATTATCTTCAAACAGGTGTGAACCGGATAACACGCCCTTTATTTTTTCCACCCGTTGTGCCAACGTGTAGATTTTATCAAGACGCAGGGTTGCTTCTTTAAGCGCCTGATCAGTGAAATCAATTGGGCTGCGATAATGGTTGGAAAGGAGGAACAACCGCACTGCTTCCGGATGATAGGTTTTTAAAATATCTTTGATCATTAAAAAGTTGCCCTTGGATTTGGACATCTTCTCCTGGTTGATATTTACAAAACCGTTGTGCATCCAATATTTCGCATAAGGTTTGGCAAAAGCGGCTTCAGACTGGGCGATTTCATTTTCGTGATGCGGAAAGATCAGGTCCTTGCCACCGCCATGAATATCAAAGGTCTCGCCTAACAACTGCCAACTCATCGCGGAGCATTCAATATGCCATCCCGGTCGTCCCGGTCCCCAGGGACTTTTCCAAAAAGGCTCGCCCGGTTTGGATGCCTTCCATAAAGCAAAATCGGCCGGATTACGCTTTTTCCGGTCGATATCGACGCGCGCACCGGCTTCCATATCCTCAAGCCGGCGGCCGGACAGTTTACCATATTCGCTATATGATTCAACCGCGAAATAAACATTGCCGCCAACATGATAACCGCATCCTTTTTCTACCAACCGGGTTATCATTTGTACAATATGATCAATTGAATCTGTCACCCGCGGGTCTTCGTCAGGCCGGTCAACGTTTAAAGCGTCCATATCGTCATAAAATTCTTTGATATATTTATCCGCCACCGCCTGTGTATCCATTCCCAGCAAATTCGCCCTGCGGATAATTTTATCATCCACATCGGTAAAATTACGGACATATTTAACCTGATACGACCGGGCCTTGAAATAACGGACAATCACATCAAACACAATCACCGACCGGGCATGGCCAATATGACAGGAATCATACACTGTCGGGCCGCAAACGTACATGTTTACCCGGTCAGGTGCCAGGGGAACAAATTTCACTTTTTTTCGACTTAACGTATTGTAGATATATATCGTCATAGCAAATCCTCTACGAATGAGGCAGTAAAATAAACGGAATTAAAACAAATATAAAATAATAAAAAATCACTCTTCACGCAGAGTTCTTCTTTGTCAATAAAACGACGCACATTGCGCCGATGCCTTCGCCGCGTCCGATCATGCCGAGTCTCTCTGTCGTTGTGGCTTTAATACTAATACAGTGCGGATCCGTATTCATAACTCCGGCGATATTTTGTCGCATCGCAGTTCTGTATGGTGCCAGTTTGGGCTGCTCGGCCATAATTGTGGTATCCGCATTTTCGAGGCTAAAGCCTTCGGCACAGACCATGTCCCAAGTTTGGGCTAAAATGATCATACTGGAAATATCTTTAAATTCAGGGGCCGTATCAGGGAAATGCGTGCCGATGTCACCTTGGCCAATGGCACCCAAAAGAGCGTCACATAAGGCGTGAATCAGCACATCGGCATCCGAATGTCCCAGCAGGCCCTTTTTGTAAGGTATCGTCACACCGCCAAGAACCAGTTTGCGTCCTGTGACGAGACGATGTATATCGTAACCCATACCGATACGCATATCCGTATCCTTACTTTATATCTGAATGAAAAAACATTAAAATATTTAAAATATCATATAAATTTGTTTTCGTAAAGTTAGAAGCGCCTAAACTTGAAAAATAAATACGCGCTCATTTCCAATTTGATATCAGATGTACTTTACATATGAAGATAATCAGATTATAAACACGTTTAAAACATTGACAATCGAAAATTTTACCAAAATTCATAAAAGGAGGAAGCCAAAATGCCATCTGAAGTTCCATCACGCCCGTTACGAAAAGACGCCTTTCAACTGCTCACCCAATATAACCAAAGCGAAAGCCTGATTAAACACGCTCTGGCCGTGGAAGGCGTTATGCGTTATTTTGCTAAAAAGCGTGGGGAAGATGAAGAAAAATGGGGCGTGATCGGTTTGATTCATGACCTGGATTATGAACAATTTCCCGAACAGCACTGTAAAAAAACAGAAGTGATTTTAAAGGCTAACAACTGGCCGGAAGAGTATATTCGCGCCGTTATCAGCCACGGATGGGGGATTTGCACCGATGTGGAACCCAAGACGGAACTGGAAAAAGTCCTTTATGCCATTGATGAACTGACCGGCTTAGTGACCACGGCCGCATTGGTACGTCCTTCCCGCAGTGTTATGGACATGAAAGCCAAATCGGTGAAGAAAAAGTGGAAAAACAAGCGGTTTGCCGCCAAGGTGGATCGCTCGATTATTGATAAAGGCGCTGAGATGTTGGGTATGGAGAGAACCGAGTTGATAACGGACACCATTATGGGAATGCGCGAAGTTGCCGTTGAAATCGGGTTAGGCGGTGAATCGGCCAGCGATGATTAATAACGTAATCGTAATCGGGTATTTTGCAAACTTGAAACCTTCTTATGGTGTCCCCCGATTAGGATTAGGAACGGGGACGAAATAACTTCCCCAAGTAGGCGCGCAGATTTGGGTCAGATTTGCCCGATCTCTGATCTCAAAAGTTGAAGGAATAGCAGGCTATTTTGATACTTTTGTGATCAGAGATCGGGCAAAGGTGGCCTGAAGCTGTGATGCATAATTGGGGAAGTTATTTTGTCCCCGTTCCTTAGTATTAATCTTCTTTCAAAAACACGGCACGTCCTATGTGGCGTAATGACTCGTGCAAATCATAATAATTGCTTTCGCTGTTGAAGAGCCATAGAATACGGGTTTTGTAATTGTTGGGTTTCGGCGGGACCGGGGCGTAGCCGTCAGTGAAAATGATAAGGCCGTCGTAGCCGCGGTGTTCGTCAATATAGTCCATGACCGGGGCGAAATCTGTGCCCCCGCGCCCCATGACCTCAATTTCACGGCGGGCGCGTTTAAGCGAAAGTGTCTTGCCTTTTATTTCAGTATCAAACTGAATCACATCAACTGCCAGCACCCCGTATTTGAAAAACTGGTTCACAATTGAAAATCCCTTGGCAATATCCTGGCTGCTCACAGAGCCGCTGACGTCAACCGCAAACAGGAGACGGGTGGTAAAGTCACGCCTGCTGCCCATGTACAAAAAACCATAACGGCGGCTCGGTTTCATGCGGGTGAGAACACGATTTACAGAAAGGACCGAAGTGCGGAAAAGGCGCAATACCGCGCGATAATCCAGCTTGGGTCTTAAAGATGCCAATATCCGCTCCTTCAAATGCCCCGAAATCGTGCCCCATTGGTCGCTTTCATGGGCAATCCGAATCTTATCATTGATTTTGTCGCTCAGAAGCTCATCCCTGTCCCATCCCCGGGTGTTTTCAAAGGCGCTCGTTTTGACATCAGCATAGACTTGTGTCGGCGAACCGGGTTGCTGATCTGGTAAATTACCCTGCCGCTCAGAATTTTCACTGTCTGCCTGCGCACCGGCCGGACTTTCGGATTCCTGCTCATCCCTATCACCGGAACCTGAACCACCCTGCCCGCCTTTGCCCGTTAATACCTCGTCAGCCAGTGTCTGTAATTTATTGTAGTAAAACTCAAAATATTGCCTGTCATACTCATCTGTGCCGAACAAGTCCCGGGCGCGTGGAAAAGGAAGCTCGGTCAGCAGGTATTCCTGGACAGTGACATTGCTGGCAAGGTAGGCGAGTTCCCGGTTTTCTTTTCGCCGGGTATAAGGGTGTTTGAGGATGATGCGCATTGCCTCGCAGCGTAAAACTGTTTCAAGCTGGCGCTGATTCAGCGCATCGATGAAATCGGGGTTATATTCAATAATGCCATGCCGCACCCGAATTGTTTTGATACGCGGCACAATAACAAGATGGTGAGTCATCCAGACTGAAAACAAAAGCGGCTCTGCCAGAAACCAGCGTTCAATCACACGGGAAATTCGGTCACGCGCCGATAAGCGACTCATCTGTCACACCTTGATGCCTTGAATATAATTTGTGAGGAAGTTGATAATATCCATGGACTCCGCCATAAACGCCATGACCGCTTCAAAGCCCGGGCTCTCAGCCATTGATGCGATATGGGCGATGGGTTCGTTATTTTCTCCTTTTTGCAGCTCTTTCAAGTAAGCGAGCATATTCTTGCGCGCTTTCTTTTCTTGGGTTTTGTTGTACTTCCCGCCATTAATCCAAAAGATAATTTGTTCATTGAGTATGATGATCTCTTGGAGAGTGAGTGTTTTTAATTTTTTCTTATAACGGCTGAAATTCAGCAAAATTTGTTCGGCAGTCACTTTGGCGGCGGCATCCAAACTTTGTTTGAAGGCCAGGGCGACAGAAGTGCCGATGATGCCTGCTATGATTTTTATGTGAATGTCCAGAAGCTGCTCTGAAGGTTTGATCAATTCGGAAACCTTGACCCAGGCGCGTCTGTCCGGCGTCTTGACAAGGCCGGTAATCATCCCTGTTTCTTCGCGATTTATGCCGTCATCGTCAAGGCAATGGCGATTTTTGCGGATAAACGCGATTACCCGCGGGTCAACATCGTTTCGGCTGGCCCATAGCTGCCATTCTTCAACAG
>JAOZRC010000384.1 GCA_029940345.1 Desulfobacterales bacterium | reverse complement strand
CCTTTTTTGATATATACCCTGAATATATATCACTACTGATAATTGTCAATAAAAAGCACTTACTTTTTGTGGTTGGAATATTTTAATTTTTTTTAATATAAAAAACGAACTTTCATGCAAATGCTCTGGATTAAATCGGCAATCTGATCTTCAAAATTATATCATAACATTTAAGATTAGGCGAAAAAAATAAAATTTCGCCTTTTTGTAGGTTAAAAGGCTTGACATTGCTTTAACCTGCTGATAAATGGGATGCAACTCTAAGTTTTAACAGGTAAATATCAGAAGGGAGGTGATAAGATCGATTGGCAAGGAGACTTTAAGTAACTTTTAACTTCAACTATTATTAGGTAAACAATTAACAATTTTATTTTACGGAGGAAATTAGATGAAAAAATTATTAGTAGGAATTTTTGCTGTTGCGATGGTGTTTGCTTTTACAGCACCGACAATGGCATCGGACTGGAACTTTTACGGCAGCGCCCGTATGGCCACTTTTTCGGATTGGACGGACTCATCCGCAAGCGGAGATGATGATCAAAGAACTACTACGTGGGGTCTGCAGGGCAACGCCCGTATCGGCGCAAAAGTGAAAACCAATGACAATGGCATTGGCGGCGGTTTTGAATATGGCAGCGGCCCTAATTTGAGGAAGCTTTACGGAACGTGGAATTTTGGCGGTGGCGAAATTCTAATTGGTCAGACTTACACGCCCACCACTCATTTTATTTCCAACCAGGTATGGGCTGGAGACAACGATTTGATCGGTTACGGTATGCCTTATTGCGGTCGTCAACCTATGATCAGACTGAAAGTGGGCGGATTTCAATTTGCCGCGATTACCCCCAAAACTCCACTTCTCCCAGGTTATGCTGTGACGTCTGCGGACGGTATCACCGGAAGCATCGAAACCACACTCCCCAAGCTGGAAACTGCATATAATTTCAAAACTGATATGTTTTTCATCAGACCCTACTTGGGATATAATACTTATGTGGTTGAGCAAAGTGACGGTCGCGATCGCACGTTGAGCAGTTGGTTGGGCGGGCTCACCTTTGGTGTGACTCCCGGCGCGTTCTACTTTAAAGGCGGTGCTTTTTATGCCTTAAATCCGAGTGCGTATGGCATAAGCATGGATACTGATGTTAACACAAGCTACGAGCCTAGAACTTCAGAAATTACAGATGTTGATGCATTTGGTTTTCAGGCGTTGGCCGGTTTTAAAGTTAACGACGGCCTAACCTTTGAAGCCGGATTGGGTATGACTGCTTATAGTGTAGATGAAGGCCAAGACTTGGAGGATGCCTTTGATGATCCCGATGCAACGGATTGGTCTGCATACGTAAATGCATCTGTCACCCTTGCTCCAGGTTTCTTCATTGTTCCCGAATTTGGATGGGTTACCAACGAACTGGATGGCTCGGATAGTGATGTTGACAATTATTATTTTGGTGCCAAATGGCAGATCAATTTCTAGTGAATTGATGTTGCTGTAATTTAGTTAGATAGTTAATAAAAAACCCGGAGCGTTTTGCTCCGGGTTTTTTATTTTGATCAACTATCTACAAGGATTTTGTATAAGAAGAGGATTATAAGAAAGGGATTTGGGCAGGTTTACTTTGCCTGCTAATAATGTTATAATTTAAAGTATAGTTAGTGAAGCCATAATTGGTTATTTTTTTAAAATTGATAAACATGAATTGTTGCACTGCAAAGGGAAAATGAGGTTCGGCGGATTTTATATGTCTCCGTTTCACGAGGTAATACAATGGAAAAACAGATAACTGCACAACCATCTACATACGAAGAGGCGCTTATCAGCATCGTGCGTGGAATGCCAATGAAACGCGTCAGGCAAATTTTGGATTACGCGCGCTACATTCAATCACAGACTGGCAAAGACTTTAGCTTTCTGAATGACGACGAAAATGAAGAAGATATCTGTTCTGATGAAAAGCGTTGGGATGCTCAGTTTGCTGGGAGCCAGGATGGCTTGATAAAAATGGCGGATAAAGTGCGGGCAGACATTCGGGCAGGGCGCACTAAGTCGATGGTCTTCACGAAAGATGGAAGAATTGCCCCAGGATGAAATCAAGTGCCACTACGGAATTTTGGAAGCTGATTCGCAATCTTCCACCTGACATTCAACGCAGAGCTTACAAAGCATATCGTCTATGATGCACAAATCCGTTTGCAGGCAGTTTGCGGTTTAAGCGGGTCTGCGAACGTGAGGCAATCTACTCAGTGCGAATCGGACGCGGATATCGAGCATTGGGCTTGCTCGAAAGTGACACAATCTACTGGTACTTCATTGGCAACCAAGCCAAATACGAACGGGAGTTACAGCGTCTGTGAACTGCATTCATTGTAAAGGAAAAATGAAAATTGGGTTCAGTCCCTTTCATGTTAATCGCAAAGAGTATCACTTAACATTAGATTTTGTTCCAGCGTGGGTCTGTCTGCAATGTGGCGAATCCTATTTTGAAGAACGTGAAGTTGATTCTCTTCAAGAGATCATTTAAACACTTACAGAACGAACAAAAAAATTAGCTGTTGCGGCGTAAGTAATTATGAGGTGAAAGTATGGAAGCATTATCGAAACGTTCAACCATCTATTTAGACCCGACTCTCCACCAAGCATTACGGCTTAAATCTGTTGAAACATCCCGATCAATGTCAGAAATAATTAATGAAGCGTTGAAAGAAGCCCTTGCTGAGGATGCTGAAGATATCGCTGTGTTTGATGAAAGAGCTGATGAGCCTTTGATCACTTATGAACAAATGGTCAGGATGCTAAAAAAAGATGACCGCATATAAGATTTTCTTCAAAAACTCGGTTTGGAAAGATTTTAAATATATTCCTGATAAAGACTTAACAAAAATCCTTAACTGCATTGAATCACTCGGTGACAACCCACGTCAACCCAGATGCAAAAAGTTAAGCAGTCAGGAAAGGTATCGTTTACGATACGGACGTTACCGCATTATTTACTCTATTCAAGATAAAGAACTTACTATTCAGATTGTTAAAGTTGGGCATCGTAAGAATGTATATTAACGGCTGAACTACAGATGTAACACGGAAAATTGTTCCGCGCCGATTGTGCTAAAAATTAAGCAGACCGCGGATTAACGCGGATCAGAAAATTACACGGATGTGGTGTTTTAATCCGCGTAATCCAATAATCCGCGTGAATCAGCGGTTCTGACAATTATTAGTCACACCTGAGCCTCCAACACCGCCGCTTTCTTACCAGCTTCGGATAATCGCAGAGCGGCGTCACGCATTTTCAAAACGCTCACATCACCGGCATTGACAAATTGAATGGCATTTACATCGCAAAAGCGAACGCATTGAGGGTCTCCGTCGCATAAATCGCATTTGGCCACTTTTTGATCGATGGCAATATAGTTCATTGCACCGAAGGGACATACGGCGACACAGGTGCGGCAGCCGATACACACATCGTAATCCACCGTTACGCAGCCAAAGTCTTCATTCCGGGAAATGGCTTTCACCGGGCATCCGTTCATACAAGGTGCATCCTGGCATTGCTGGCACGTCATGGGGATATAAAGCCCTTGGTCCTCCCATTTCATCACTTTCACCCGGCTGCGCGCAGGATTGGAAACGCCATCGTGTTTCACCGCGCACACCAGCTCGCATAAACGGCATCCGGTGCATTTTTCATAATCGATCATCAGCACTTTTCCGTTAAGTTCCATTGCTGTCACTCCTTTCATAAAATCAGATCAGGCGGGATGGTTCGTTTTCCAAACCAAGCCGTTTAAGGGTTTCCGCCAGGGGTTCGCCGTTTTCATCCAAGCCTTTATGCGTGTAGAATTCATCAATCATAACGTTGAATTTTTCCCGATCAATGGTCTTGCCAATTACATCCGGGGCTCCGCGACGGCAAGGCTCATCAAAATAGCGATGGTTCAAGGTATCGCCTTTTTTTAGATCATTGCGCGTTAACCCCTCGCGAAGGTTGAACAAACGTTCCATCATATTTGCTCTTTCGGCAATTGTCCAGATTTCGGTGGGAGACAGTTCCAGGCCGGTGTTGAGGTAAAGGACTTTAGACCAGTCTTCAAAATTGGGCAGCGTGGGGCCGAGAAACACCGTATGATATTTGCAAATACCGAGGCAATCCACGCCCATATAGCAATTTTCCTGCCAGAATACTTGCCAGGCTTTGCCTTCATAGGATGTGTGTTCCGAACTGAGCGGGCCATCGTACGGAACCGGGTTGCCGTATATTTTTCTGAGTACTTTTTCAGGCAGATGGTATAGATCAATGGCCGGGCGACTGCGTAAATGGTCAGAACCGCGGGAGCCGGTGGCGATATTAAGCGCCAATGCAGGCGTGGCTCTTTCATCCGAATGCAAGTTGCTCATGCCTTTGACCTGAATCAGATAATCAAAGGAATCTTTACCGATTTTCTCCGACGCAGGAATGCCGCCATCGGCCAATACATCACCGAGCCAGCCTTTGCGAAAACAGATGCGATCCACCATCTCTAACAAGGCTTCGTCGTTGCCAAAATTCAGATCAAGCCCGTCCGTGTCCTTGCGTGTGAGAATGCCTTTTTCAAAAAGCTCCATCGCCATGAGATAATACTTCCGATCTCAAGGTTATCGACGCCGTACTGGTTGACCAGGTGGTTGCCGACCAAGACCGTTTCCACATTTTTGCAGTCCGGTTCTCCGCCGAAGGCGCCTTGGGAGGTATATTCCGGGCCTTCATCATATTTACCTGCATAAGGGCCAGTCGGAATTTTATATTGAGCGCGACAATGCACCTGGCAGGCAAAACAACCGGCCATGTGATAGGGGCCGATGGTTTCTTCGGCAATCTCATCAATGCGCTCCGGTTCGATATCGTCAGCGTATTCGCATTGGTTGTACTGAAAGTTGCGTGTGCGAATGCCTCCCCAGGAGTTGGTGGCTCCCCATATAAATGGCGTTCCCAGGGCCCCCTGGGTTTGATTGACTTTGGAACTGGTGATCTGCTCAATAAAGGGTTTATTAAATTCCAGCGCTTCCATGGGATGTGCAATCGTAACATCGGTGGTTCCGCGTACAGCGACGGCTTTGAGATTTTTGGAACCCATCACGCATCCCATACCCGAACGTCCGGCCGCATTTTTAATCCCGGTCATCACATTGGCATAGGTAACCAGATTTTCACCGGCCGGGCCGATGACGCAACTTTTAATCTCTTCATCACCCAGTTCTTCACGAATGGCCCATTGTGTATCGGTCGTGCTTTTACCCCACAATGCGGCGGCGTCGCGAATTTCGATCACACCATTATTTATATAAAGGTAAACCGGTTTCTCGGCCTGCCCTTTGATAACCAGGTGATGGAATCCGGCCCAGGCGAGTTCCGGGGCGAAAAAACCGCCCATGTTGGCGCTGCCAAGAAGACCGGTCAACGGTGATTTGGCCATAATATGGGTGCGCGCGGTGGCCGATGCGCAGGTGGCGGTCAAAACACCGCCGCTGATAATCAGCGTATTATCCGGCCCCAGCGGATCACAGCCTTTTTCTGTATAGTTATAGAGCAACCAGGCGTCTAAACCCCGGCCGCCAAGAAATTTTTTGCGCAATTCCAGGGGAATTGGTTTGATTTCAATATCGCCGGTTGTCAGATTGATAAAGGCGATCTTGCGGTTTAATGCCATTTTATTTAACCTCCTTTGCAGTTAACGCCGCTTCGGCCAGTTTACGGTT
>JAOZRC010000383.1 GCA_029940345.1 Desulfobacterales bacterium | reverse complement strand
TGAGATTTCTGCATCAGTTTTTCCAGGTCACGGTTGGTGGCGGCAATGATGCGAACGTCCACGGGAATTGTGTCGCGCCCTCCCAGGCGTTCGATTTTTCTTTCCTGATCCAAAAGGGGGTCAAGTCCGCTCTTGAAAGGGGGTCAAAAAGGGGGTCAAGTCCGCTCTTGACCTTTTCTGATAGAGATGATAATGAATCCTTATTATGTCACGACCGCTTCGTATTGCATATCCGGATGCATGGTATCATGTTATGAACCGCGGAAGGCGAGCTGAGGATATTTTTGCGGATGCCCGAGATTATGCCATATTTACTGAGTTGTTGAAGGAAACCTCGGAAATGTGGAAAATCCGGATTGCCGCCTATTGTCTGATGCCGAACCATTACCATATCCTGGTCCAAACCCCTGAAGCAAATATATCACGAAGCATGCGCCATCTAAATGGAATATACACCCAAAGATACAACCGCCGCCATCATTACGATGGCCAGCTTTTCCGAGGTCGATACAAGTCCATTCTTATCGACACTGACAGTTATTTGCTACAGGCCGTTCGATATATCCACCGGAATCCCCTGCGTGCCGGGTTGACGAAAAATATCGACAATTATAAACAGAGCAGCCATCAAGGGTATATCTCTGTTTCCGGGAAATGGGATTGGCTTCACAAGTATCATATTTTGGTTATGCTGTCGAAAAACCGAAAGGATCAGTTGCGATACTACAAAAAATGGGTTTTGGGAGAGGAAGAAGATGAGGTTAGCAAAAAAATCAGCGGGAAAAAATGGCCGGTGTGCTTAGACCCTGAATCTTTCATTGACCGGATCAAGGAAGCATACGGGTCACAAAAAATAAGCAAGGAGATGCCTTCTGGCCGAGAGTTATTGCCGGACACGAATCGAATTCTTGAGATTGTATGCGAGTCTTACGAGGCAACTGTATCAGATATATTAAAACAGAGGCGCGGGAGAATGAACGAGGCTAGGAATGTGGCGATATATCTTACCAGGAAACTGAGGCGGGACACATTAAAGGAAACCGGTAACCATTTTCAAATCGACAATGATAGCACAGTCAGCAGCGTGATTGAACGCATGAAAAAGAAGCTAGACGGGGATCATAAACTGCGTATCAGATTGGATAAATTGGAAAAATCAATATTAAAGAGCCAAGAGCGGACTTGACCCCTTTACAAGCGGGAGTGAGCTTAGGGCTTGCAAAGGAAGTCGTCGTGGAATTCCCGGAGTGGGGGAACCCTTTTGCCACGATCATCATTTCAACCATCGTATTGAATCAGATCATCGGTCCGCTTCTGTTTAAATATGCCATTAAAACGATGAAAGAAGACAATCCTAAGGCCAAAGGAGCCGAGTTTGAAGGTGTCAGGGATGCTGTGATTTTCGGGTCGGACGGTCAGGCGTTTGCATTGGCCATGTCTCTGACTTCCCAGGGGTGGGGTGTAAAAGTCGCTGTCACAAAGATGAACTGTAAGCATGCTGAAAACCCGGATGTCAACGTCTGCCGGTTGTCTGAACTTAACGTTTCAGAACTGAAAAAGAGTGACTGTCACCATGCAGGGGCAATTGTGGCGATGTTATCTGACGATGAAAATTATAAAATATGCAAAATCGCGTATGAGCATTTTGGAACTTTGACTGTCATTGCCCGCTTGAATAATCGAAACAATTTTGCCCGTTTTCAGGCCTTAGATGTCTTGATTGTCGACCCGTCTACCGCAATCGTCAATCTTCTTGATCATTTTGTGCGATCTCCGGCTGCGGCATCTTTATTAATGGGTATGCATAAAGATCGGGACATTGCTGATCTTTCCATTAAAAATCCTGATCTGTCAGGCCTGGCTTTAAGGGATCTGCGCCTGCCCCTGGACACCATTATCATGTCTGTGCGAAGACGCGGCGTCCTGTTTGTTCCCCATGGTTTCACAAGGATTGAGGCAGGAGACCTTGTGACGGTGGTCGGGTCATTAAATTCCTTAAAGGAAGTTGCCTTAAGGTTTGATGTCACTCAGGAGGAAGCATTGTTGCAAATTGTTAAAAAGGCAACAGCAAAAGAATTGGTCGATCATTCTGTACAAACCCAAGTAAAAGAAATCATTGCCTTGAACACATCAGTTCAAAAAGACCCGTTTGATCTGCTTGTGGAAAAGAGTCCGGTCATGGATCTGAAACAGGCTATGGATAAGGAAGCCTTCTTTAACCTGGTTTCCCATGCCATGTCTGATCTGTTAAATATCACTCCTTCGGTTCTTAATGACATGTTGATCAAAAGAGAAGAGGAGATCACAACCGTACTGGCTCCGGGTCTTGCAGTTCCCCATATTATTATTGATGGGCAAAAAAAGTTTTCCACCTTCGCGCCCTGTCTGCCATCGCCCAGATCGTTTTGGATCCCAGGTTTGAAAAAAAATGGATGCGGGCAAGAAGCAGGACGGCCTTAAGGAATGTCATCATAAACGCCGACCGGAAACGGGAAGTTTAAAAAAATTGCTCCTGTTTCCTGAAGCTTGCGAACTTCTTGACAGAAGCAAGTTTCTATTTTAAATTGCCATGCTATTTCACAACAGTTAGGGAAAATAATGATCACCTCTGTAATCCTGAAAAAACTCAAAACCGCTTTTACCGATCTGCTGCCCATTATTCTGGTGATCGCTTTTTTTCAGATTGTCGTCCTGAGGCAGCCATTACCGCAAATGGGAGAAGTCCTTTTTGGCGCTCTTCTTGTGGTGGCCGGTCTCAGCCTGTTTGTTCAGGGGCTGGAAATGGGCCTGTTTCCCATTGGTGAGGCAATGGCACATGCCTTAGCCCGGAAAGGCAGTATCTTCTGGATTCTCTGCTTTGCCTTTGCCCTGGGTTTCTCAACCACCGTGGCAGAGCCGGCCCTCATCGCCGTGGCTGCGGAAGCTGCGGAAATTGCCGGTCAGGGGGGCCTGATTGACCCAAGCCAGGACTCTCTGAATCAATATGCCTTCGGACTTCGCATGTCGGTCGCTTTTTCCGTAGGACTTGCCATTCTTATCGGTGTCATGCGCATCATCCGCGGTTGGCCGATTCATTATCTGATCATCGGCGGTTATGCTCTTGTTATGCTGATGACTGTCATTGCCCCGCAAGAGATTATTGGCATCGCTTATGATGCCGGCGGAGTCACCACATCCACCATCACGGTGCCCCTGGTTGCCGCTTTGGGAGTCGGATTGGCTTCATCCATCAGGGGACGAAGCCCGCTTGTGGATGGTTTCGGTCTTATCGCGTTTGCTTCGCTTCTTCCTATGATCTTTGTCATGGGTTACGGACTTATTATTTTCGGATAAAAAGGGACCTGTTTTCGTGGAATTCATATATGATTTCAGCAAAATATTGCTTGCCACCTGCCGAGATGTGCTGCCAATCATTATTCTTATTACCGGTTTTCAGTTTCTGGTCTTGCGCCAGTCAATTCCCCATCTTCGTCGTGTCGTTGTCGGCGGCGTCTATGTTGTCA
The DNA here is from genome assembly GCA_029940345.1 of Desulfobacterales bacterium. Lineage (GTDB taxonomy): Bacteria > Desulfobacterota > Desulfobacteria > Desulfobacterales > JAUCGF01 > JAUCGF01. The sequence continues at coordinate 2,234 of JAOZRC010000383.1, read as the reverse complement.
TCGGTCTTGCCCTGTTTCTGGCAGGACTTGAAAAAGCGCTTTTCCCTTTGGGAAAAATTATGGCCATACAATTGTCTGATCCCGCCTTTATTTATGGCACTGGGGAAATTGTCACTCATGCCGACTGGAAGGCGTATGGCTGGGTCTATCTTTTTGCGGCCATGATCGGCTTTGCAACCACCATCGCCGAACCGTCTCTCATCGCTGTGGCGTATAAGGCCAGCGAGGTGTCCGCCGGGACGATCAGTCAATGGGGTCTGAGAATCACGGTTGCCATAGGAGTCGCTTTCGGAATCAGCCTTGGAACATTTCGCATTATCACCGGCACACCGCTTTATCTATACATTCTTGCTGGTTATATGATTGTTATTGTACAGACCCTGCTTGCCCCTAAAAATATCATTGCCCTGGCGTATGATTCGGGCGGGGTGACGACTTCAACAGTGACAGTGCCACTCGTGGCGGCGCTGGGTCTCGGACTGGCTGCCACCGTACCCGGGCGAAATCCTGCTTTGGACGGTTTTGGCCTTATCGCTTTTGCCAGCCTTTTTCCAATTATAACCGTTATGGGCTATGCTCAGTTAACGCACTGGTTTACTCAACGTAAAACAAAATAAACGGAGAAAAATAATGCGCTTTAAACTTATTTTATCCTCGGTAAAGGCGGATATCACAGACCGTATTGTTGATGCTGCAAAAGGGGCGGGAGCCACCGGGGCAACAATCATACCGGCCAGGGGCACTGGCATCCGAGAGGCGAAAACTTTTTTTGGCCTTTCGCTGGAGGCCCAGACCGACATTATCATGCTCCTTGTCGAAGAGCATATTGTCACCAAAATTTTGGATGCTGTAAAGGAAGCAGGAGAATTCCATAAACCGGGAACCGGCATTGCCTTTGTAGTTCCGGTTGAGCAGGTTGTGGGTCTGGAAAGCCAGATGGAAAGCTTTAAAAAAGAAGTTCGGAAAAGTTATTTTTGAGCAATGGCATTTATTTTTAGAGAGGGATAAAATTATGGCACCTGGCAACACCACAATAATTCGAGCAAGGGATGTGATGCGTAAGGGGATAGTATCCATTGACGGCATGGCCACGGCACGGGAAGCTGCCGCTAAAATTCGTTCTGAAAAAGTTTTCTGTCTTCTTGTCCAAAAAAGGCATACAGATGATGCCTGGGGCATAGTGGTTGTTCAGGATTTTATCAAAGGGGTGATAATACCCGGCCGTTCCCCGGATGCGGTGCATGTCTATGAAATTATGTCAAAACCTGTTATCACCGTGCCGGCTGACATGGACATCCGCTATGTTGCCCGTCTGATTTACCGGGTAGGCATACGAAGAGCTCCGGTTGAGGACAGGGGGGAGCTTATCGGTATGATTTCGCTTTCCTCGTTGATCCTCAATAATGAGCTTTTCTAATACCTTGTTACGACTGTAAGATTCACCTGAGATACTTCAGCGCAGAGGATGTGGAGACGATGACCTCTGATCTTAAACAAAATACTTTGTAAAATTGCGTTGCCTCCTATGATAGTTTATAGCTTCAGTCTACCAGAGAAAACATTGCCTGCCGAAGTCCGCAGTTCAGGCACAAGCTGAAGCCTGCAATCCGGTCACAGTTCTTATCACCGGTTCTTTGTGACTGAAGTTTCAAATTTTATCCGGTGCTTATCAATTTTCGAGTGTAACGTGGGCCTGGAAAGACCCAGAAGCTCCGCCGCACGGGAACGATTTCCTCCGGTATGGACAAGCGCCTCGTGGATGAGGATGCCGGCAAACCGATTCATGCAGGAATCAAACAGGTTTTTCCCCGTATTGCCTTTTAAAGCATCGCGAAACCATTTACGGATTTCAGACTCGACGGAAGCGCAAGCGACGTCTTTTAAATCACCGCCGCTTCTGATGATTTCAGCAATATCATCAAGTCCCAGGGGCGCGCCGCGGTTAAATATCAACGCCTTTTGAAGAATATTGGCCATTTCCCGAACATTTCCGGGCCACAGACTTTCGTTCAGTAAAACGACTGCGGCTTGGGTAATGCCCGGATTGTCGATGCCCAGTTCTTTTGAAAAACGGGAAAGGAAATATTCGGCCAGCAGGGGAATGTCTCCGGATCGCTCGCGCAAAGGAGGGAGGTGAATCGTAACGACTTTGAGGCGGTAATATAAGTCCTCACGAAACTGAGATTTCTGCATCAGTTTTTCCAGGTCACGGTTGGTGGCGGCAATGATGCGAA
>JAOZRC010000382.1 GCA_029940345.1 Desulfobacterales bacterium | reverse complement strand
AAGCGGTGATTAAGCGTTAATAGGGGGGGGGTAATAGGGGTTTGTTTTTTTTATGTGTATATTTGGGAACGGGCAAATATCCGCTTGACTTTCAAAAAATATAATAATATATAAATTATAATTTATTATATTCGTAGTTTTGATGTTCATATAAAAATTTGAAAAAATAACTTAAAATGAAATTCGAAAAAGCCACCTATCATGTCCGCATTGCCGATATGCTCAGAGATATGATGATGACCGGCAAACTCAAAGAGGGAAACAAAGTCAACGAAAACGAACTTTGTTCCTCCATGGGCATCAGCAAAACGCCTTTGCGCGAAGCGCTCAGAGTGTTGAGCGTCGAAGGCCTGATTAAGCTGGTACCCAATCGCGGCGCTTTTGTCACGCAACCGACATTTAATGAAATTGAAGAAATGTTTGATGTTATGAGCTTGCTGGAAGGTTTCTGCGCCAGTGTGGCATGTGATAAAATGCGTTCACGGGACTTTGCCCATTTGGAAAAACTGCACGCCCAATTGGAAAAAAAATATGCGCAGCGTGACCAGGAAGGCTACATTCGCATTAATAATCAATATCATTCGTTTTTACAAGAAATGGTTAACAACCGAATTTTAAATCAGATTATTGACGGGCTTCGGAAAAAAATATTGCTCTATCGTTTTCAATCCCTAAATACACCGGCAAGATTTGAATCCTCGATCCGAGAGCATCGTAATCTTCTCGATGCATTCCGGCAGCGGGATTCAGAGCGGGCTAAACTCTTGATGCGGGTGCATTTAAAAAGCCAGTTATTCGCCCTGTCACAACTGGTAAAGCGGTCGCAGGCTGTTTCAAACCAAACCGCAACTTTGGAGGACTAAAGCAAGGCCGCCTGAAAGGCGAATATAAACATTAAAAAAAGGAGGGTAACATGCAAGTCAGAAAAGTAGGGTTCATTTTGTTTTTGTGTTTCTTAATGACAGCGATGGTTGTAAATCCCGGCGTTACAAATGCCAAAACATTAACACTCAAAGTGTCGCATCAGTTTTCCGCCGGTGACGTTCGTGACCAAATGGCGCGAGTTTTTGGCGACATGGTCACAAAAAAAACGAATGGTGAGATCAAATTTCGTTACTATCCGGCCAAATCGCTGTATAAACCCAAGGCGCAATGGGATGCGATGCGCAAAGGCGGGCTGGATATGTCGGTCTTTCCATTGGATTATGCCTCCGGCAAGATTCCCCAGTTATCCATTACGCTCATGCCCTGTTCGGTGACCAGCATTAAACAGGGATTGACCTGGAAGGACAAACCCATTGGCAAAAAAGTAAATGCGCTCATGGAAAAAAACGGTGTCCGCAATTTGGTTTGGGCGTGGTTTGATGGCGGTATGGGGAGTAAAATCAGGCAGATCAAAGTCCCGGCAGATGTAAAAAACACCAAGCTGCGCGCTGCCGGTAAGAAATTTGAATTTATGATGCGTGCAGCGGGCGCTTCCATCACCAGTATGCCGTCATCAGAAACTTACCATGCGCTGTCCACCGGCGTCTTGGACACCATGATGACGTCATCGGCCTCTTTTGTGTCCTACCGACTCCATGAAGTACTCAAATATATCAATGCCCCACGTGATTACTCAATTTGGTACATGGCGGAAAACCTGGTTATTTCACAAAAGACATGGGAGCGGCTCACCCCTGAACAGCAAAAAATTTTCAATGAAGTTGCCGAGGAGATGCATCAGAATTGGGTGGCTCAAAATTTCAAAGGTCTGGTGGACAAACTCATTGAAGCGTACACCAAAGCGGGTGTTGAAATCCATTACATGACGAAAGCGGAATTTGATCAATGGCTGGCTTTTGCACAAAAAACCGCATGGAAAGAGTATGCGGAAAATGTGGAAGGCGGTCAGGAATTTCTTGATCTGGCTCTTGAGGCGATGAAATAAAAGCGCCTATTTTGTCAGCGTTTCCGGACTTTGGGTTCGGGAACGCTGATTCACTAATTTAACAGCGTCTTATAATCATTCAATCATCGGATATTTGCAATGAAAAAGGCATACGGATTATTTTGTAAAATCATAGATAGGCTTACCGTTCTTACCGGTTGGATAGCCGCTTTATGCCTGGTTGCGGCGGCCTTGATTGTCACCGAAGCGGTGATCGTACGGAAATTACTTGGTATTTCCACGATCTGGCAAATCGAAGCATCGGTTTTTTTACTGATTTTCACCGTTTTCGCAGGGGCCCCTTTTGTTCAGAAAAATGAACATCACCTGAATGTGGACTTGGTGATCATTCATCTGGCTCCCCGCACGCGCGAAATCACCCTCATTGTCGTCTCAATTATCTCATGCCTGCTGACCGCTATTATCGCATGGTACGCTTGGCCCATGTGGTGGGAGACCGTCATTAATAATGAACATTCCGAATCGTTGTGGGGGCCGCCGTTATGGATACCCCATTTTTTTCTTCCGTTGGGCATGACCCTGTTGTTTTTACAATATATTGTTTATATTGGAAATAAGATTAAAGACCTGCACGAGGGGCGGATTGCGGAGCAGGCGGTGCCATCCGAACTTGCGGATGTGAATCTGCCTGAAAAGGAAGGTGCCCATGAATGAATACGTATTGGCACTGCTTTTATTCGGAAGCGCTTTCGGTTTACTGATCTCCGGGATTCCGATATGGTCAGGATTAGCGGGCATATCGATCCTGTTTATTCTCATTTTTTCACCTCACCTGATGACTACTCTGCCTTATGTTCTGCATGGCAGCATGGACAGTTTTGCACTTTTGGCCATCCCGCTTTTTATCCTGCTGAGTGCGCCCATTGCCGAGTCGGACGCCAGCCGCGACCTGTATGAGACGCTGCATAAATGGCTCCATAAAATTCCCGGAGGGCTGGGCATTGCAAATATGGTTGGGTGTGGCATCTTTGCCGCTTTATGCGGTTCAAGTCCGGCAACAGCGGCGGCTATCGGCGGCATCGGTATCCCCGAAATGCGCCGGCGAGGATATTCGCCGGCTCTGGCCACGGGCCTGATCGCCCATGCAGGCACTTTCGGGATTCTGATCCCTCCCAGTGTGACCATGATTCTGTATGGCGTTGCCACCGAAACATCCATTGGCAAATGTTTTATCGCCGGCATTATTCCGGGCATTTTACTCGTGCTGTTAAGTTGTTTATGGGTGGCTATCGTGTTTTTCTACCGCAGATTCAGACCGGCCAAACCGGGATCGGTGTATTATATCGAAGAAAAAGCGGTTGAGGAAAAATTTTCCTGGCGCGAAAAATTTGTTTCACTGATTAAGGTATTGCCGTTTGTGCTGATTATTTTCGGAATCATGGGTTCGTTGTACGGCGGATGGGCAACGCCTAGCGAAGCCGGCGGTTTGGGCGCGGTGATGTCGCTGGTCTTTGTGATGGTGATCTATAAGATTTTCCGTCCCCCCCAACTGTGGAAAATTTTTATCAAAGCGCTCAATGAAAGCAGCATGATATTGATGATCATGGCTGCGGCGCTGTTGTTTTCATGGGTTTCTTCCGACCTGTACGCCACCCAGGCGTTAGGTGAACTGATTTTGAAACTGCCCCTGGGAAAATGGGGCATTATTTTTGTTATCAACATTTTGCTTCTGATATTGGGCTGTTTCATACCACCGGCCGCCGTCATCCTGATGGTGGCTCCTTTGCTGCTGCCGATTATCCAGGGCTTGGGATTCGACCCGATTTGGTTTGCGGTGATTATGACGGTCAATCTGGAGATCGGCCTGGTAACGCCCCCGGTGGGGTTGAATCTCTATGTTGTTAAGAATATCGCACCCGATATACCCATGTCGCAAGTCTTGTTAGGCGTGGCGCCATTTATTTTGATCGATTGCCTGGTAATCGTCTGTTTATGTATCTGGCCGGAACTGGCGGTGTGGCTTCCCAATAAAATGATCGGATGATTCCTGCCGACAAATAAGACTGCACAAATGCGTGATCCTATTCAAATTCAACGGCAATGGTAATTTAGGGAGTGCGAAAGTTAAGAGGAGCGGAGGAACGGAGCGGAACGGTCTTTCGCAATGAGGAATAAATGAAACCTGAATCTATAAGCGCATGGTTTGAAGTGATTGTCACCCAGCAAGGCACAAAGACCGCTATTACATTTTGGCGCAATGGCCTGATAGAAACCGAATTGACCTATTCGAAGCTAAATCAGGATATCAATCAGTTTGCGAATACGCTGATTGATCTGAACGTCAAAAAGGGCGACCGCGTTATTCTTTTCATTGAAAAATCGCTGATAGCGGTTATCGCCCATTTTGCGCTGCAAAAGCTGGGGGCTGTTTCTGTACCGCTTAACCCCGGTTTTAAGCAAAATGAGCTGAAATATCTGCTCAATGATGCGGATGCCAAATTGGTGATCACGGACCCTGAAAAAAAAGCGCTGATTCGTACAATAGATCCTAATATCCGAATAGTTGAAATTGCAACGCAAAAACCGTATCAAAAAATAGATTTTTTCAGATCAGCGCCTGCATCATCACCTGCGGCGGAAATCAATGCCGATGATCCGGGACTGATTATATACACATCCGGAACCACTGGCAACCCGAAAGGCGCTGTTCTCACCCAGAAAAATCTGGTGCATGATGCCCGCAATGTCATCAAAATTTGGGAATTTTCTGATAGAGATGTACTCTGCCACGCGCTACCCTTATTTCATGTACACGGTCTCTGTTTCGCATTACACACGGCATTGCTCACCGGAGCGCATGTCATTATGCCTGATCAGTTCAAACCCGATTTAATTTTAAACCTGTTAGCCGAAAAATATTGCACGGTTTTTATGGCAGTGCCCGCCATGTACACGAAACTGATGGATCATTTGGAAGGCAAGCAGTTCCGTTTGAACAACATGCGTTTAATGACTTCCGGTTCCGCACCGTTGCTGGTTAAAGAGTTCGAACGCATCAAACACACCTTCGGCCTTGAACCGGTGGAGCGCGAAGGCATGTCCGAAACCGGCATGAATTTTTCCAATCCCGTACAAGGGCAAAGAAAACCCGGTTCCATCGGCTTGCCTTTACCTGATGTCCAAGTTCGTATCGTTGATCACACGACTTTTAAAGATGTCAACCCCGGTACGGTAGGCGAAATATGGTTAAAAAGCCCCTCGATCACACCGGGCTATTGGCGCAAACCCGATGAAACCGCAGCCACGTTTGAAGGTTCCTGGTTCCGCACCGGCGATTTGGGCAAAACAGATGAAGATGGCTACTATTACCTCACGGATCGTATCAAGCATATCATCATCACTGGCGGCGAAAATGTTTCCGCCAAAGAGGTGGAGACCGTGATCAACCGCCTGGACGGTGTTGTCGAGTCTTCTGTTGTTGGCCTTGCGGATGAAAAATGGGGTGAGAAAGTGGCTGTGGCGGTAATGGCCTCACCCACAGCGGAACTCATCGATGCCGATATTAAGGCGTTTTGCAAGGAGCATCTGCATAACTGGAAATGTCCCAAAGAGATTAAATTCGTAGATGAAATTCCTAAAAATACAATGGGTAAGGTGCTTAAAGAAGAAGTCAAGCGATTTTTCTGAAACAGTTGACAAATTTTCGGAACCCTTCATCAATACATTGACAGGCTATCCACTTCAAGCAGGATAGATCGAATGACTTGCTCGTTACGAGCTTTTCTATTTGGCTATTGGCCAAATTCTTGTATAGTTGTCAGATTTTGGTTTGTTCTGGCACAAAAATTGCCTCCCTACCAA
>JAOZRC010000381.1 GCA_029940345.1 Desulfobacterales bacterium | reverse complement strand
TGCCGAAAATGGCTTATTTACTTTGAAAAGGAGGAAGCATTATGGCCGCAAACGTTGATGAGCTTGTGGTAAGGGTCGCTGACATCTGCACTTATAAATGGGATATGATCCGTCACCGGCCGTTGTCCTATCTTCTGACAGGATTCGCCGGAGGAGCTATGGTCGTTTTCGGAGCAACGCTGGCTCTGGCGGTAAGCGCCGGCGTTTCGGAACAGCTCGCACCCGGACTGGCCAACCTGCTCATGGGTCTCGTATTCATGTTCTCTTTGGTTATCATTATGGTCAGCGGAATGACCCTGGTTACGGCGGACATGTATATCGGGGTGATCGGCATTTTTCATCGCCGTATCACATGGAGACAGTTCGTCTGGGGCGTTGCGCTCGGTTACGCGGGCAATTTTCTCGGCAGCATGTTGTTCATGTGGCTTATCAGCAAATCCGGCAGCTATGCCTACCTGCCCTGGCTGTTGCGTGCTCATGCCATCGGCGCAGCCAAGATGGGTCAGACCGCAACCCAAATTTTTGTTATGGGCATCGTCTGCACATGGATGCTCCAGACCGCGGCCATTCTCTATGTCAAAGCCGACGGCGACATCGCCAAAATCGCTATGGCGGCTTATGGACCTCTTGCATTCGTGGCCGGCATGACCGAGCATTGTATCGCCAATATCGGTTTTTTAGCCCTGCCCCTGTTTCAGCAAGATATCTATCTGCAAGCCATGGCAAAAATGCCCGATGTAACACCGATTATGCTTCACTGGGGATTTGGCCAGTATGGGTGGGCTCACAACCAGCTTTACACCGTATTAGGGAATTTTATCGGCGGTGTCCTTTTTGTGGGGCTTGTGTTTCAACTGGTGTCCCATCCAGGCAGGGTGTCTGAATTGTACAAGAACAAAACAAACTATATGTTCAGGATATAAAGGAGGTCATTGACTATGGACTATTCACCATTCAACCCCGTTATTTGGATGATCTTTGCCGGGTTCGTCGCTGTCACTTATCTGACTGTGAAGACCTTCCATAGCAAATATCCCAACTATCCTCAAAACGTGGAGAAGGATGAAGAACAAAACTAAAAACTTGGGAAAGGAGATGAAGTAATGAAGAAATCAGAACAGATCCCCACAGTGTGCTATCAGTGTAAAGCCGAATGCGCCATTATAGCATACGTTGAGGACGGTGTATTGAAAGAGATCGGAGGAAATCCGAAGGCGCGCGGCAAGGCATGTGTCAAAGGAATGGCGGGAATTTCTTCGGAATATTCGCCCGACCGCCTTACGTATCCGATGAAACGCACGGGGGCGAGAGGTGAGGGTAAATTTGAAAAAATAACATGGGATGAAGCCCTTGATATCTTGACCGCAAAACTCAAAGAACTGCAAGATCGGGGGGATGCCTGCAAGCTTACCGCAAACTTCTTTCCCCACAGCATTACGGACCCGAAATGGCGCTTTTTAGATGCTTATGGCGGATTTATCAATACAGCGCTGCCTCACTGTGATTCCGCCAAAATTCTGGCATTCATCAAGACCATGGGGGGCGTGCCTAATCACCATATCCCACCAGCATGGTTTACAGTTCCCAAAGGCGGGATAATGATCATGGCGGGCCGGCAGGCCTTTGGCGGGCTGGAAGATGCCGCGGTTCCCAAGGATATATTGGATGCGCAAGCACGCGGCGCAAAACTGATTGTTATTGACCCTATTTTTACGCCCGAAGCCGCCAAGGCCGATCAATGGATTCCGATAAAGCCCAGCGGCGACACCGCTTTCTTTGTGGGAATGATGCAGCACATTATCGCCAATGACCTGCATGACAAGGATTTTGTTGAAAAATGGATACATGAAGGCGACTTTGAAAAAATAAAGGGCTATGTAGCGGATAAAACACCTGAAAAAATGAGTGCAATCTGTGATGTTCCGGCCGCAACCATCAAGCAACTGGCTGAAGACTGCGCCAATGCGCCTTCAGTTGGTATTGACAGTTTCAAAGGCGTCATGCTCGGCAATGCCCTGGACTTCGCCCATGCGTGGTGCATGTTTTTAGCAATAACCGGCAACATTGACAATCCCGGGGGACAACCACTTCCGGACCTGGTGGCCTTAGCGCCGGTGGAACCTGTGCCTGAGGGGCCGAACCTGCATGAAAAAGGATGGCACCGCACCGGCCCGGACAGAGATAAATTTGAATATTACCAATTTATTATGGAGCCTACCTGGTACGAAGCCGAGGCCATAAAAAACGGCGGACTCAAGGTTCTGATCACGGCCGAATCGAATCCGGCCTTAACCGAGATGGGTCAGAATGACTGGCAAGAAGCGGTCTGCGAGAGGGATGCGAACGGCGAATATAAACTGGAGCTTTTAGTCAGTTTTGAGATTATGATGTCTGAAACCGCTAAATATGCGGACTTGGTGTTACCGGACAAATCTTACTTTGAACGCTGGGAGCTGCTTTATATGCCGTGGTGGTATAATTTCGGACCTGGGGTGACATTGCGCCAGCCGGTGGTTGACCCGCCCGGAGAATGCCGTCATTCCAATGAAATTTTTATTGAACTGGGCAAAAGACTGACACCGGAATACTTTCAATTTGAAGATGATATCGCCTATTATGACATACAACTTGAGGCATTGGGGCTTTCTGTTAAGAAACTTCAGGAAATGGGCGGACTCTGGTCCCCCGGCACTATGGGATTCAGAAAATACGAAAAAGCAGGCGGGTTCGGTACACCGGACGGCAAAATTCATCTGTACTGGGAAGACCTTGAAGAAGCCCCGGGGAACCAAGCCTGGCCACGGGTTGATCTTGCTCCCGAATACTGTGCGGATGTCCAAAAATATCCGTTTATCCTCATCTCATATCGCTCCATTTTTCATTCAGGGGCGGGACAATGGACCCACAACAATCCCCAACTTCGAGACAGCATATCCGGAGTTCACGAAAATCCGCTGATGATTAACCCGGCTGCGGCCAAAGAATTGGGCATATCTCAAGGAGATAAGGTGACTATTGAATCTTCGTATGGCGGCATTCAGGTGAAGGCTGAACTTACGGAGAGAATTCGCCCCGATTGTTTGGGGCTGGCGCACGGCTTTGGGTCAACGGTCGGCCGGATCGCAACCATGGGTGAAGGTGTGAGTGACAACCTCGTAGTCCCGGATTCAGGTTCTACCTTGGAGTGGCAAGACCTGGTTGGCGGGGAATCACATGTTTCCGCATGTGTCCGCATCATAAAGTAAAGGAGGAAAAACATGAAACAATTAAGCCTGATGATAGACTTGAACCGGTGTATCGGATGTTGCACCTGCATCGTGGCATGCAGGAACTACAACGATATTGTAGACCATGCTGCGGCAAAACCGAATGAAATACCGTATTACCTTAGAGTCGAAAGCCGCCTCCGCGGAACATTTCCTGATCTGGAGGCAGATACCTGGGTGGTTCCCTGTCAACATTGCAGTGTGCCGGATTGCGTGAGCGCGTGTCCCCAAGGAGCGATCAGCAAAGACCCGCACACAGGTATCGTACAGATAGATAAAGATATCTGCAACGGATGCAACGAAGTTGAAGGTGAGCTGACCGCTGATAAAAGTCTGACCTCACCCTGCAAGGCAAACTGTCCTGCCCGGATGAATGTTCAAGGTTACGTGCATTTAGCGGCCCAAGGAAAATTCCAGGAAGCGCTGAAGCTGATGAAACAGGATAATCCGCTGCCTGCAATTTGCGGAAGAGTCTGCGACCATCCTTGCGAATCGAATTGCAACCGGAGTGCCATTGACGAACCAGTGGCGATCAACGCCATCAAAAGATTTGTGGCGGATTTGGACTTAAAGGCCGAAACCCGCTTTATTCCGGCTATCAAGGCAAAGAAAACAGCTAAAGTTGCAATTGCCGGGTCAGGTCCGGCCGGTTTGAGCTGTGCCTATTTTATGGCGCGTGAAGGGTATGCGGTAACTGTTTTTGAAAAAGAAACCGTAGTCGGCGGCATGCTGACGACCGGCATTCCCTCATATCGCCTTCCCAGAGACATCATCGAAGCGGAGATACAGATTATTCGGGATATGGGCGTCGATATGAAAACTGATGTGGAATTCGGCAAAGATGTAACCGTAGAGCAACTCAGGCAGCAGGGCTATAAATCCTTCTTTATCGGAATCGGCGCTCAGGAGTGCAAAACCTTAGGCGTAGAAGGCGAGGGGTTGGAAGGTGTCGGCACGGATATTGATTTTCTCAGAAAGGTAAACCTTGGAGAAGCACCGGAACCAGGAAAGCGTGTGGCAGTTATCGGAGGCGGCAATTCCGCTTTGGATGCGGTGCGCTCCGCCCGACGGCTCGGAGGCTCAGAAGCGTGTATAATCTATCGGCGCAGCCTTGAGGAAATGCCGGCAATTACCGATGAGATTAAAGCGTGCCAGGATGAAGGCATTCCGATAAATACATTGACTCAGCCGGTCCGCATAATCGGGGAAAACGGACGCGTTACGCAAATCGAATGTGTAAAAATGCAGTTGGGGGCGCCGGATGCCAGTGGCAGAAAAACCCCCGAACCGATTGCCGGATCTGAGTTTGCCATTGAGGTGGATAGCGTGATTACCGCCTTGGGGCAGGAAACTGACTGGGCCTGTCTTACTCCCGAGTGTGCTTGCCAATTGACGGATTGGGGTGCTATGAAAGTCGATTCCGTAACATTTCAAAGCGATGATCCCGATATTTTCGCAGGCGGAGATGCGGTGACAGGTCCTCGAACGGTTATTGAAGCGATTGCCGCTGGAAAAGAAGCCGCTATATCCATGGACCGCTTTATAAAAGGCGAAGACCTTGGAGAAGGCCGCCAAAAGGAATGGGCGGATACAGCCAAAGGCCAAAAAGAGAAATATTATCCGGCCAAACGACACTCAATGCCGGTGATCAATGCTGATGAACGAGCAGACAATTTTGATGAAGTGCAGCTCGGACTCACCCAGGAGATGGCAATTGAAGAGGCCAAACGTTGTCTTGGCTGCGGTTCTGCCTGCATACAGGCGTGTCCCTATAATGTCATCCAATTCGACCCCAAGGCGGGCATTTCTCACAAATGCAACTTGTGTTCCGACAAGATTCATGCAAGGGAGCAGCCTGTTTGTGCAGAGGTGTGCATGACAGACGCAATTACTTATGGTGAATATGATCTGATCAGACAAGAAGCATTGGCTGAAGGGCGGACCATCCTGAACAGTCTGAGCAGAGAATCGCTTCTTTACGTTAAGTAAGGGTCACGGCAACAAATAATTCCACCAGATTGCGAAGGCCCATGGCTAAGATCAGTTGGTTCGTCTGCAAGGCACATCCGCCGGTGCATATCGGGATATGTGCCGGTGGATGTAACGCAGCAGACGGGCCAAAAGACAAGTAAGCGGTGGAATTTTTTTTGCCGGGGCCCTAAGTACTTGGTTATAAGCTTCCCATCATCACGCTAGTGTTACTTCAAGGTTTAACTGTCGGGTGCGAATATTCTTGGCAACAGAATGAGCCTGCCTGTCACCCGACAGCGATAACTTGCAAGAACACCAGTACAGTATTACAACTTGGAAGTTCCTCCCCCACCCGGCATGCCGATGGATCCGCCTTTTAACAGCCTGAAGGTGGGGACGAACTTCCAAGTTGCTGTACTAGTTTATCATCTGAATTAAATCCCCAAAAATGACCAGAACGCAGGCATCCTTCATATCAGGCTAAACTTTATATATCGTCCCTACGGGACTTGGCGT
>JAOZRC010000380.1 GCA_029940345.1 Desulfobacterales bacterium | reverse complement strand
GCCCTCGCTCTCACACTTTTTCGCTTCGATCACGACTTTCCAAACAGGCTCTAAGGCGGATGGATACATCCCCAGCCGCACGGCCATAACAACCGCCGCACCTAATCCTGAAATTTCATATATTCACCCCTCAGCCATAGCACGAACTCATCAATATCGGGAAAATCAAAATCAAATCACATAAAATCAAAAAAACAAGTGCAATTAAATTGATTTTGGGATATGTTAAATTTAACATAGGGGGGTGGCCTAAACTAAATAACGAATTACCAAGGTAAAACGAATGGATTCTTTTAAAATGCTATTGGAAAGATCTGCCCGTGTTCATGGCCATTTGTGTCCGGGACAGGTGGTTGGCGTACGCATGGCGATGCTGGGCTGCAAGCAGATCGGACTGAATGATCCGCGCAACAGCCTTGAAGAAATTAAAAAGCTGATCGTATATGTGGAGATCGATCGATGTGCAACCGATGCCATCGCTTATGTCACCGGCGTCAAATTAGGGCGCCGTTCGTTAAAATTTCTTGACAATGGCATTATGGCCGCCACTTTTATCAATCTGGAAACTGACAAAGCCGTACGGATCGCTTCCACGGAAGCCTCCCGTGATTTGGCGGCGCAATACGCCCCTGATATCCTTGATAAACACCAACAGCAATTAGAAGGATACAAACAGATGCCGATAGACGAAATGTTTGTCATACAATCGGTTGAAGTTGAAATCCCCATTCATGATATGCCCGGACCTACCCGTTTTAAAGCGGTTTGCGAGCAGTGCCAGGCCGTTGTCCGAGATAAAAAAGAGGTTTTTCAGAACGGACGGATTCTGTGCCGCACATGTGCGCTGGGAGGCTATTATAGGGTGCTTAAGTAGTTTAACAACAGTTTTTTCTTAGTATTAAAAAGACAGATCAATATGAAAAACATATCACCAAAGATCAAGATTGAAGACGCAGTTGGCTTAACGCTGGCCCATGATATAACTGAAGTGCGCCCAGGCGAATATAAAGGGCCTTCGTTTCGCAAGGGGCACAAAGTACTGGATACGGATTTGTGCCATTTAATGCGTTTAGGCAAGCGTCATCTTTATCAACTTGATCCGGATCCAAACCAAATTCATGAAGATGAAGCGGTTTCAGAGCTGGCCGCCGCATTGGCCGGTCCCGGAGTTACCTTCGGACATACACCGCGGGAGGGCAAGCTGCAACTGAAAGCCGCTTATGATGGCTTATTTAAAGTAAAATGCCAACCGTTGATTGATTTCAATATGATTCCCGATGTGATGTGCGCTTCGATCCATAATAATACGCCCGTAAAACGAGGCGCTTCCTTAGCCGGGACGCGAGCCGTACCCCTGCTTATAGAAAGGGACATTTTGGATCGCGCGAAGCATCTGGCGAGCAGATACCACCCCATATTTTCAGTGAAATTATTCAATCCGTTAAAATGTAAGTTGATTATCACGGGCAATGAAATTTATGATGGCTTGATTGAAGATCGTTTTGAAACGGTGGTTCGTAAAAAGTTAAGCGCTTATGGCCTTTCCCTGTCGGAGAGCGTTATTTTGCCGGATGACGAGACCCGAATCGCCGACCAAATACTAACCTATCTTGAAAAAGGTGCCGAATTAATTATTACAACCGGTGGGATGTCCGTGGATCCGGACGATGTCACCCGATATAGCATTCTCCGGGCGGGTGCCGACCAGCTTTTTTACAGCGCGGCCGTTCTTCCGGGAGCGATGTTTCTACTCGCTTACAAGGGTAATGTTCCGATTGTGGGAATTCCCGCTTGCGGCCTTTTTCATCCGACCACGATTTTTGATCTGATACTGCCACGGCTTTTAGCAGGAGAAAAGCCGGACAACCGTGACTTGGCCGAGTTGGCGCCCGGCGGACTCTGCCTGGATTGTCCCACCTGCCACTTTCCGAATTGCTCTTTTGGAAAGTCCTAAGAAAAGGATGTAAACGTTTCAAAGGCGTGAGAGCGACTCACCAGACAGGTTCATTGAATCATTGAATCATTGCAAAACGGCACGTTCTTCGGATGTTAAGGTCTGAAAAGAGTCCCTGTGTTGCAGGTTGAATTGAGTAACATGTTGTAAATATGCGGGGTCCATTCCTTCTTTTCTAATCTGTTGAATAAATTTGCCAAATTCGTCAGATTCTTTATAGTGGGTTGACGAGGCTTTTTCCAAGGAATGGTCTGATACGATGCGAGCGCCTTTGGCCTGGCCGTCGGTTTTTTCTGACCCGCCCAGGTAATACTGGGACATCACGATGATACGCGACCCTAAGAACACGGCTTCTTCCAAGTCATGGGTGACAAAAAAAATCGTCATATTGTGTCTCTCCCATAACTCAATGATTAACATCTGCATGCTTTCACGCGTACCGGGATCAAGGGCTCCGAACGGTTCGTCCATTAAAAGAATTTGAGGTTTTTTGATTAACGCCTGAGCAATAGCAACGCGTTGTCGCATTCCGCCGGAGAGCTGATGCGGATATTTATGAGCATGTTCGGCCAGTTGAACCTGTTCAAGATAATGGAGCGCTTCCTTGCGAATTATTTTTTTCTTAAAAATTCCTTTCCAGAAGGGCAGCGGCAAGATCAGACCGATCATAATATTGTCGATGATTTTAAGATGCGGAAACAGGGAGTAGCGCTGATAAACAATGCCGCGTTCGGGCGATGGATGTAAGACATCAGCGCGCCCATTGATAAGTAACTTTCCGGAAGTGGGTTGTTCCTGGCCTAAAATCAACCGTAACAGCGTCGATTTACCGCAGCCACTCGGTCCCACCACCGTGCAAAATTCGCCTTGCTTGACAGCCAGATCAATATCCGCCAGGACAAGTTTATCTCCATACGTTTTTTGGATATCTTCAAGGTAAAGCAAATAAGCGTCAGACATTTTTTTCCCTTACCTTTCCATTTTGGGGTTGTACCAGGGAAACACCCAGGTGATGCACTTTCTAAGAATCAGATCAATTGAAAAAGCAATCAGGGTGATCCAGGCCACATACACAATAATAACATCCATTGATAGATAGCGGCGCACCAGGAAAATGCGGTAGCCCAAGCCGCTTTGAGAGGCAATCGCTTCAGAGGCGATTAGAAAAAGCCACGCCGCCCCAAGCGAAAGCCGGACAGTTTCAATCAGGCGGGGCAGGATTTGGGGCATAATAACACGATAAATAACACCGGCTTGGGAAGCGCCCAGTGTTAATGATTTAACAATCATGTTCTGAGGTATTTTGCGCACGGCCAGGTATATATCTCGTGTGATAAGCGGAAAAGTGCCCAGGAAAATCAGCATGATTTTACCCAGTTCCCCCACCCCGAAACTGATAAATAATATTGGCAAAATCGCCAAAGGCGGTACATTTGCAAGAAAAGTGATAAAGGCAAGCAGCATGGAGCGCAACCCCGGCAAAAGCCCCATATTCAAACCTAATAAAAAACCGGATGCAGCGGCCATCGAAATCCCCGCTAAGAGACGTTTTAAGCTGGAAAACGTATCTGACCAGAGTAAATATTTACCCGTGCGTTTGTCCTCCGTAAAAGCGGTTTTTTTGATGGCGTTACCCATTTTGGTGATCGTGGGAAGCAGTTTATCCTGGGGGTTTTCCGTATGACGTATATGCGAGGCGGTCAGATAAAATGCCACAAGTAACATAAACGGAAGTATCGCCAGCAAAAGGCGCAACCAATGAGGAGGGGCGGCGTGAAGACCGCGAAACCAAGTTTTGTCTTTTTTCATCGTATCTTTCTAAGGATTACGGATTAAATTGAAAATAATGTATCCTATTCAAATTAGATGGTAATGGCCAAATAAGGAGTGCGAAAGTTAAGCAGAGCGGAGGAACGGAACGGTCTTTCGCAAATATATAGCGCTGTTCCAATGATTCAGCCCCATGCAAAAAACATAATTTTCGCACTCCGAAACTGCACTTGGCCATGATTTGTGAACAGGATACAAAATAATGATGAATAGCAAATTTGATACAAAAAATCAAAAATATTCTGGCATCCTTCATTTTATCCCAAAAGTAGTTTACATTTTTCCTGATTATAACGGATTTGGGGGAGAGGTTATGCCGCAAAGCGGCAAAGTGATATAGCCTGGGGTTTCAACCCCAGGTCGGTGATAATATATTTTTTTGCACCCTGAAGGGGTGTGGGATGTGAAACAGATGGGATTAATCATACCGCGCCCCTTCAGGGCGCTGCTGTCATTATCATTCACGAACCTGGGGTTGTGACCCCAGGCTATATTACCTGACCTCTTCGAGGTAAAAATAATAATTTGTCAAGTTTGTTATTACACCCCCAAATCCGTTATAATCAGCATTTTTCAATGGCGTGTCAAACTTACAGTTTGGCGTTTGATACACGGCTATATCGCTTAACCGCCATTATTTTTCACGATTATCCAAATGGCATGAATTAAGCCAGGAATATAGCCCAATAAAGTCAATAAAATGTTTATCCAGAAATGCATGCCGAAACCGACTTCTAGAAAAACGCCCACCGGGGGAATAACAACTGATATAAGAACACGAATTACATCGCCTGTTTTACTATCCATTTTATCCACACCTTTCACTTTTGCCTGCGTCGCTATTAACTGCTTGGGGCAATTGTTACAACTTAAGGCTACCAACATAAGCCGGGACACTGTTCATAGCCGTATCAAGGTTGAAGAAGCGGGACGACTTTCCGCTTTACTTTGTCACGCCTTTTATCGGCAGCCTGATTTAATCATGTTTTTTTAAAAAAAAATATGTTAAAGAACATACCATTATTTATGAGGATTGTAAACAGATGGTTTGCACCTTCTTCTTTTATCAATAAAAATAGCGGGTAATATGTACACCGAAATCATTCTTTGTATTTTAGCAGCGTTGCTTGTGATTACCGGGATTGTCGGATTGGCCTTGCCGATTATTCCGGGTGCGTTGGTTATTTTTGCGGGCTTCCTGGTGGCAGCCTGGGCGGAAAATTTTACTTATATCGGTATGGGAACGCTGACTGTTTTGGGCATCATGACACTGCTGATGTATGGTATTGATTTTGCAGCCAGTGCATTGGGTGCTAAAAAATTCGGTGCTTCAGGTCGCGCTATTATAGGTGCATCGCTTGGCGCGCTGGTCGGAATTTTTTTTGGCATTCCGGGTGTATTGCTAGGCCCGTTTTGTGGTGCTGTCATCGGTGAACTGACTGCGCAACGGGATTTGCTTGCCGCGGGACAAGCGGGCTTCGGCGCAACCATCGGACTGGCTTTGGGGGTTGCGGCCAAATTTGCCATGGCTTTTTCTATGATAGGCATTTTTTTGGTCGTTCGTTTATTTTAGCCCAAAAAAACGGCTCTCACAGGGACTCCGCTGGTTAAAAACATAAAAAACGGCTACCAACATAAGGCGGGACAGTTTAAAAATCGGGTTTCTCGGTCATTGTAACTCCCGTAGCTTTTCATCGCTTCAGAAACCCGATTTTTGTCCCACATTAAGTTGGTAGCCTATAAAAAACAGAATGCATTGCACAGCGGGTGCATTCCCAAAATGGCAGAAATATTTCGACCTGTGAGGTTAGCGCTGAAAGCGCGTACTACCAAAACCCAGAGCATCGCTCTGGGTCTGGATATATTGTATTATCAGCCCTTAAAGGGCGGGCTGGCGATCTTTCCACTGCCTTTTTACACGGGCGCATTTCAAAAAAGGGGGCAAATTATTTATGCTTAGTGTACCTTTATTATT
>JAOZRC010000379.1 GCA_029940345.1 Desulfobacterales bacterium | reverse complement strand
TGGCCTTCACGAGTATAACTCAAGAAGGAATTGTGAAACGGTGTGCTATAGTTTATTTGACATTAAGAATCCACCAATTCAGACTATTCAACTGATTGACCACAACGGAGTTTTGCGGGTGCATCTTATGAAGCTTGAGCAGCACCGTAACAGCATTATCGTACAAACCATGCCCCTGATAAAGCCAATTCAATGAGAACAAGCCTTCGGTTGAATCTTTCTGAAAACGCACTTCAAGATTCTTTTCAACTGCTTTTAATGTGTTCGTTTCGGCTGTGGACAAAAATCTGAACTTACCGCTGGCTTTTTTCAGGATTTTTTTGCCTTTCAGCGCCTCTAGCGTCCAATGATAGGGCGCACCGGATTTCAATGCTTTCTTGAATACCACCTCGTTTTTCATTGTCGGCGTTTCCTGCAGTTGTTTATCGTTGTCATCAAATAACCTTACAACATACTTATTAGCGCCGCGTATTTTACGCCAGCGTAACACGACAGGTGTCCCGGCGATAATAGTGGTGTCTAACAAGCTTAGAACCGGAAGCGCAATTTTGGGTTTATTGTTCACTGGCACGCCTCTGAAAGCAATATTACCAAATGTCCGGGCATGAATATCTTTGATATTCGATTTTGGCGGTATATACGCGATCGCTTCCTGTTTAATCTGACCGGAATCGGAACCGAGCGGTTTGCTTTGCGTAGGTGTGATCACAATCCTTGCCGGTCCCTTGATTTCCTCTCTTTTGGAAGTGGCAAAATAGGTTAGCACCAACGTTACACCATCAGGTATTTTAATTTCATCAGAGGCATTTAAGAAACTGCCGATTTCAATCGGACCGTCTTCCAAAGGGCCATTGCCATACATTGCGGTTCCGTTTTGCATATCCATTATCATCGCTGCGTAGTCAGCGCTCAATAACGGGTTGCTTATCCCTGCAACGAACGTAAGACTCAAAAAAATCGTAAATGCTATCTTTTTCATACCTTTCTCCTTTCATTTCTTTAACCCAATTAATTGATACGTTTTTTCCGGAGAACGTCCCCGTATTGTCACCATTCCTTTTTCTTCAGTGTCAATCACGTCCTCAAGATCGTGATGAACGGTTTCACTGATTAAAATCGGAGCATCCAGCGCTTTGGTCATGCTCTCCAACCGGGACGCAAGATTAACCACATCACCAATGACTGTGAATTCGGTTTTATTTGTACTGCCAATATTGCCAAGCATTACGATGCCGGTGTTCAAACCGATGCCAATTTTAAAAGGCTCCTCATCCCTGCTTTTCCAGATTTCGTTGAGCGCCTCAAGACGGTCTGTCATGTTCAAAGCACAACGAACGCCGGACATACTGGGATTATCATCTGTTTCCAAAACACCGAAAAAGGCCAGCATGCCATCGCCTATAAATTTATCCACAATACCTTTCTGTGCCGTTACTTCAGCCGCCATCACATCGAAATATTCATTCAGCCGTGCGACGATTTCATGGGGTGACTTTTGTTCAGAAAAACTCGTAAAATTACGAATATCCGAAAACAGAATACATAAGCATTTGTTTTTACCGACAAAGAAGTCATCTTCGTTTGTGGCCAATAATTTCTTTACAATTTCCGGCGGCAGATAACGTTCAAACAGGTTTTGGAGTTTGCGTTTTTCACGGTTAAAAATGAAAAAGCGATAGACAAATGTAAAACCGGTTCCGCCAATGAGAATAAAACCGGTTGGCACATACGGAAATAGGTGATAATAAAGAAAAGCTGTTGTGGAAACTCCTGTCAGTACTACGCCAAATAGTGGCAGGGTAATGACTACAAACCATTTACCACCTAACATGACGACAAAGCCAACGGCCAGAGCGATAAAAAGATATATAGCATATTTTTGCGTAAAAGACAATTCCACAAAAAAACGATGCGCAAGCAGCGTATCAACAACATGGGCGTGGATTTCCACACCCGGGGTTTTTTGAAGAGCGGTTTTGATGATATTGGACAGCGGCGTTAAATGCCGATCCTGTCTGCGGACATTGGTGGAACCTAACAAAACAATCTT
Source organism: Desulfobacterales bacterium (assembly GCA_029940345.1). Lineage (GTDB taxonomy): Bacteria > Desulfobacterota > Desulfobacteria > Desulfobacterales > JAUCGF01 > JAUCGF01. Next base: position 3,713 of record JAOZRC010000379.1, on the reverse strand, counting down.
ACCTTTGAAATGCTTGCGCATAAATTCCCGGTCGTTTTCCAAAACTTTGCCATAGACTTCATCAAAGGAATACGTGGGAAACGGCGGCAAACCACTGACAAAATCAATGAAAATAGTGTCTGTTTGGGGAGCTAATTCGGGATCGAATGCTTTGGCGACGGCGTATCCGAATGTATTTATTTTTTTACCTTTGGATTGATCATCAAACCAAAGGCGCTGGTTCCGGATAAAATCATCCTGATCCGGTGTGAGATTGAAAAGCCCCAGATTGGAAGGTCCGATTATCATTAAATAGTTTTTATGGGGCATAATGGTTCGATCGGGCAGTTCCATGTAACCGGTGATGAAAGGGACGTTCTTCCGTTTCGCCTGGAAAAGAGTTTTTAACCAGGTCTGGCTATAACCCGGAAGGTAATCATCGAAAAGGACATCCGGCAGCATATAGTCAAAGCCCACCACCCGGACATCGTTATTGACCAAGCTGTCAATCACCTGGGCAAAGTGTTTATACCATAACATCATGGGTTTGCGGAACGCCGGGCTGTTCATGGTCTGATCATCCACAACCACTAAAACGATCGGCGCATATCTTTTGGAAGGGTTGATTTGCGATTTGATTGCAAAATGCAGATCGTACGATTTCAGTTCAAACATTTTAAAAAAACCGGCGTATTCTAAGCTGATGACTGCTAAAGAGATCATGATAGCCAAGCCTGCTGTCACAAAATGTTTTGATTGAGGAGAAAATTTCATTTTAAAATGGTTTACATCAGCGCTAAAACGCTTTAAAAACAAATTTTGAAACTACTGCCATGCAACCTGAAAAATTGCCGCCATCAAGGTTAGTTTAAATAATTTAACATAAAATAGTATCGGGTCAGGACATGCAAACAAAAGAACACCGCGTAACATCTATTAACGACTATCGCCCGCCAGCCTATCAGGTGGATCATATTGATCTGCGTTTTGAGCTGGATGAAAGCATGACAACGGTTCATTCGGTTATGAAAATCCGGCGAAACACGGATGTGATGAACGGAAATGCCATTAGAGATGAGCCCCTGCTGCTTAATGGACGGGAAATGAAGCTGACAGCGTTGCTCCTGGATGGCAAGAATCTTTCACAAAACGATTATATAATAAATGAAGATAGCTTGTCAATCCATAATCCGCCCTCCCGATTCACGCTTGAAATCACCACCCTGATAAGCCCTGAAACAAACACGTCTCTGGAAGGATTATATCTGTCTGACAGTATGTTTTGCACCCAATGCGAAGCGGAAGGATTTCGTAAAATCACTTATTTTCCGGATCGTCCCGATGTGATGGCGCGCTATTCCTGCACTGTCATTGCCGATCTTGCCCGCTATCCCGTTTTATTGTCCAATGGCAATTTGGCAGATAGCGGCGCCTATGATGATAAGGGTGAAAAGGGTCGCCATTTTGCCCGTTGGGAGGACCCTTTTAAAAAACCAAGCTACCTGTTCGCCCTGGTGGCCGGAGACCTCGTGTGCATCGAAGACAAGTTTCGCACCTGTTCAGATCGCGAGGTGGTTTTACGCATTTATGTCCAACCTGAAAATGTGGATAAATGCGGCCATGCCATGCGGGCGTTGAAAAAAGCGATGAAGTGGGATGAAACGGTTTACGGCCGCGAATATGATCTTGATATTTACATGATCGTGGCCGTGAATGATTTTAATATGGGTGCGATGGAAAATAAGGGGCTCAATATCTTCAACTCTCAATATGTGCTGGCGCGTCCGGATACCGCCACGGATGATGATTTCCTGCATATTGAAGAGGTGATCGCGCATGAGTACTTTCATAATTGGACCGGCAACCGGATTACCTTGAAAAACTGGTTTCAACTCAGCTTAAAAGAGGGCCTGACCGTTTTTCGGGATCAGCAATTTTCAACTGAAATGAACTCCGGCGTAATCAAACGCATCACGGATGTAAAAAAACTGAAAGCGTTTCAATTCCCCGAAGACGCCGGGCCCATGGCGCACCCGGTGCGGCCGGCATCTTATATACACATTAATAATTTTTACACCGTGACCGTATATAACAAAGGTGCCGAATTGATTCGCATGCTTTATACACTTTTGGGAAAAGAGGGGTTCCGTAAGGGAACAGACCTCTATTTTGAAAGACATGACGGTCAGGCGGTTGATTGTGATGATTTTGTAACAGCCATGCAGACAGCTTCCGGTGTTGATTTGGAGCAGATACGCTTATGGTGGTCACAAGCCGGAACACCGCAAGTCACCGTTGATCGAACGTATCATCCGGATAAACATATTTTTACGCTGACCTTTACGCAAACATGCCCGTCAACACCGGATCAGCCTGCTAAAGATAAAAAACCGTTTCACATTCCGATGGCCATCGGTTTGTTAGATCTGGCGGGGGACGACATCCCCTTACAACTGAAAAATGAAGACGAACCAGCGGGAACAACGCGTGTATTTAACTTGTACGACAAAAAAACCATATTCAATTTTATAAATATCCCGGAAGTCCCCACGCCCTCGCTTTTACGAGGTTTTTCAGCGCCGGTTAAACTGAAAGCGGGCTACACTGATGAAGAACTTCTTTTTCTTCTGGCCAACGATACGGACGGCTTCAATCGTTGGGAAGCCGGCCAGCAACTTTTTTTTAAACGTATATTCGGCCGGAAGTTCGGATTAATCCGAAGCTTCAAAAACGGTGCTGTTCCGAAATTGGATGATGCATTTATTGATGCGGTCCGAACAACGCTTTCAGATAAAAATACGGATAAAGCGCTGATTGCATTGACGCTGACGCCGCCAAGCGAATCTGAATTGGCGATCCGCATGGCGGATGACGGCCAAACGGTTAGCGTCGAAGCCATTCATCAGTTGCGACGCTTGGTAATTCGAACACTGGCCAAAACATTGAAGGATCTCTTTATGCAAACCTATCGGGAAAACTGTCTGAAAGGGGTGTTTAAGGCCGATTCCGATTCTATCGCATGCCGTCAGTTGAAAAACATGGCCCTGGGTTATTTGGGGCATTTGCAATCTCCGGCAATAGCCGCGTTTATCTTTGAACAGTTTGAAACGGCGAACAATATGACCGATACCATAGCTGCGTTAAAAATACTGGCTGGCATTGACTGTGAAGAGCGTCCCCGCGCCCTTGACCGGTTTTATCAAACATGGCAAACAGATACACTGGTTTTAGACAAGTGGTTCGCCGTTCAGGCCGCCTCGCAATTGCCGCACACCTTGGCGCGTGTGCGTTCACTAATGAAACATCCGGCCTTTTCGATGAAAAATCCCAACAAAGTGCGCGCTCTCATCGGCGTATTCGGCCATCAGAATCAATGGCATTTTCACCTTTACAATGGCAGCGGCTACGCCTTTATCGCCGATCAGGTGCTTAAACTGGACCCGGCCAACCCGATGATCGCCGCTCGCCTGGTTGCCGTGTTCAATCGCTGGCGGCAATACGATTCGAAACGCCAAGAAAAGATGCGTGCTCAATTGGAAAGAATTTTGAACACCCAGGGGTTGTCTGCGGATGTGTATGAAATTGTCTCTAAAACACTGGCGGTTTCTTCCGATTCTACGGATTATTAGAACCAGGGTTTGGCATCCTTCATCTGCCAGTTAACAATTAGGTAGTCATAAAGAAATGCGAACCACGAATAAACGCTAATGAACGCTAATACAATTCAAACATTC
>JAOZRC010000995.1 GCA_029940345.1 Desulfobacterales bacterium | reverse complement strand
CACTGCCATCTGTCAGCCGCGCCAGCACTTCGTCAAAATTATAGACCTGTTTTTGATTAAAAGGAATCAACCGATAAAGGTCTTCCGCCGGAAACCGCGGCTCTTTGGGTTCAGCCACACGAAAAAATTTGGGGTGATACGCGGGCATATCTTTCATATAATCTTTTAATCCATCCAAAACCCCTTCCTCTTCCTCAAAAACATACCTAAAAAAACCGGTTCCATCGTAATGAATATCGACAGAGCCCGGCGGTTTGACCTTAAATTGTTTAGCGCTTTCGATGAGTGCCTCCGCTCCATCGACGTCAAAATGGCCTTTGGGAGACATGCCGCTTAATATGCCGCCGCCGCCAACGGCAATATTGCAGTTTTTGTGCGCAAACAATATTGTCGGGCTGATTCCCTGGTAGCCGCCACCGGCCGGATTTGTACCGTAAATTCCGGCTAACACCGGAATACCCATGACTTCCAGTTCGGCATGCCTGAAAAAGGTCGTGCCTGAACCGCGACGGCCGGCATAAAATTTTTCCTGCTCCGGTAATTTGACGCCACTGCAATTGACCAGCCAGATCAACGGCAGATTCAACCGTTTGGCAAGGTCGGTCACACGCAAGACATTTTCAGCTTGTCCCGGCAGCCATGCACCGGCCATCACTTTGTTGTCAAATCCGATGATAACAGCCCATTTACCGGAAATTTTACCAAGCCCATTAATCACATTATTGGTGCCTTCCACATTATCTTCCGGATTATAAAGCGTGTGCAGTGGCTGCCAGGTTCCCGGATCAACTAAATAATCCAGTCGCTGCCATACAGTCATCATTCCGCGGGCATTGATCTTTTCAGTCGGAAACCCGGCATTTTTAACATCTTCAACCGCGGAATCAATTTCAGCTTCAACGTCCTTGATCTGTTTAACATTGGCATCGCTGCTTTTAATTTGTCCAGGTTTAAGTTCACTGCCGAATTCTGTCATTTTTTCAAAATAAGGTCGCATTGTTTCTCCTGATAGGGTTTGCTAATATGAATTCAATCTTAATTATCGCTAACTGTAAAATAAATAGTATCATAAAACAGGTTGCATTTAAACATAAATTACTTCATTCTATTGACAGGTTTGGTGAATGTCAATTTAATTTCATAAGGAGATCAAATAATGTCATTTCAAAAAAAGCGCAGTCACATTTTTTTATTTATCATCCCTGTTATATTTTTCGGATGTTTGTCCGATTATGGAAGGTTGCGACACAGTCCTGAAATTACGCAGCTTTTTAATGCACACGAGCAACTTCCAAATTACCGTTACTATTACAACGGTCGTACATCCGTACCTTGGGCGATTATCGGCATTCGCCATCCGTATGAACAAATTTCCCGTTTCTGGATGCCAATTGATTCGGATACAGGCCAATTCGGTCTGCTTGTCGATAATGTACCTGTCCCGGGAGAATACGCTCCTCAAGGCGCATTGATTCTGGACCCGGACGGAGAACAAATCGGCGTTTGGTTTTCTATTTGGTCGTCAACGACAGTGGAAATGAAAGGCCCGAATCAGGTCAATGTGTATTCACCGTATTCTCCGAATCGCTGGC
>JAOZRC010000378.1 GCA_029940345.1 Desulfobacterales bacterium | reverse complement strand
CACGAATAACACGAATAAATAGGATGGATATAGATGGCAATTGTTTACAAGGAAGAAAGTTACAAAATTATGGGAGCCTGTTTTGAAGTGTATAATAATATGGGCTGCGGATTCATGGAAGCCGTGTATCAGGAATGTTTGGAAACAGAATTTTCGTTTCAACTGATTCCTTTTCAGGCTCAAGCTCTGTTAAACCTTCATTACAAGCAACAACCCCTTAAAAAGGCATATATATCCGATTTTATTTGTTATGGCAAAATCATTGTCGAAATCAAAGCGTTATCAAAACTGACGAATGAACATCGTGCCCAGGTTCATAATTACCTGGCGGCCACTGAATTCAAACTCGGCTTGTTGATCAATTTTGGGCACTATCCAAAACTGGAATATGAGCGGGTTGTAAAATGAACTTTAAAAACATGAACCACACAATATTTGAAAAAAAAACTTCGTGTGATTCGTGTAATTCGTGTGATTCGTGGTCTTAATTTATGATTCATGGTTTCAATCACCATGATAGGAGAAGAAAAATGAAAATAGGAAACCTGAGAATCGGTTCCCGTTTATATTTGGGGTTCGGATTAGTGATGCTTCTTACAGTGGCCATGGGTGTTACGGCTATTTTGGGAATGCTTAAACTCGCTAATCTGACTTCTAAAATGTATCATTATCCACTGACGGTAAGTAATGCGGTGAGAGATGTCAAGACAAACATAAATGCCATGCATCGTTCCATGAAAGATGTCGCTTTAGCCGGTGATACGGAAGAAGTAAAAAAAACCGCCAGAATTGTGGATGACTACGAAAAGGCGGTCTTTAAATCCTTTGATACTGTTTTTGAACGGTTTTTAGGAAATCAACGCGATGTTAAAAATGCACACCAGGCGTTTTCTGATTGGAAAATTATTCGGGACGAGGTCATCCAGTTAAGCCTGAGAGGTGAAAAAGACAGGGCTGCCGGGATAACCAAAGGCAAGGCCGCCAGACATGTGGATTTCATGCATAATAAAATTCAGGTTATGACTGAGTTGGCAAGCAACCAGGCCGACGCTTTTTTTAGCGATGCCAAATCAACGCGGACTCGGGTTATCCGCAACATGGTCATTATTCTGGCAATAATTTTAATAGCAGGTCTTGTCATAGCATTTTTTATTACCAGGAGTATCACTTTGCCAGTCTACGAGATCATTGACATCGTTAAGAATATTGCCAATGGCCGCCTTGATCAAAAAATAGTCATCAGGAGAAATGATGAAATAGCCGAATTGTCGGAATCAGTGAATCAAATGGTGGATAACTTTGCCGGGTTTGCCAGGCAGGCGGATGTCATCGCCACGGGAGATTACAGCATAAATATTGCGCTGCGTTCCGAAAAGGACGTGTTGGGTATTGCCATGCAGAAAATGACCGAATCCCTGCGCACCGCTGTGGAGAAAAACAAGAGAGAGGATTGGCTCAAGACCGGGATGAATCTGTTGAACGAGAAGATGCGGGGAGAGTTGAGCGAGACGGAACTGGCGGAAAACGTCATCACTTTTCTGGCCGATCGCCTTGATGCGCAGGTTGGCGCTCTCTATGTTGCGGAAGAAGAAAACGGCGGCCTCAGGTTTCTCCGTGGTTATGCCTTTAAGAAACCGGCGGATTTCGAGAAACGCATCGAAACAGGCGAAGGTTTGATTGGCCAGGCGGCCTGTGAAAAAAAATTGATTTCCGTAAAAAACCTGCCCGCTAATTACATGCGCATCGGGTCATCCATGGGAGACGCGCTCCCCCGTCATGCCGTGGTTGCACCCTTTATTTTCGATGACAGGCTTATCGGAGTCATTGAGCTTGGCGCCTTCAGGGAATTTTCCGAAGCCGAGATGGAATTATTGAGGTTATCTATGGAAGGTATTGCCATTAGTTTCAATTTTGTTCGGACAAATGCAAAATTGAAACAACTGTTGAATGAAACCTTACGCCAGGGCGTGGAACTCGAGGCGCAGTCTGAGAAATTAAGACAATCGAACGAAGACCTGCAAACTCAAACCAAGCTGCTTAAAAAACAGAAAAGAGAAATCGAGCGCAATGCCGGGGAGATTGCCCAAAAAGCAAAAGAACTGGAATTATCCGGAAAATACAAATCGGAATTCCTGGCCAACATGTCTCACGAGATACGAAACCCTTTAAACAGCATGCTGATTCTATCCCAGGGGCTATCAAAAAACAGGGATGGAAACCTGACGGAAAACCAGGTCGAATCCGTGCAAACCATTTACAAGGGAGGAAAAGAACTTCTCGAACTGATCAACGATCTCCTCGACCTTTCCAGGGTTGAAGCGGGCCGAGTGCATGTTGATTTGAAAAAAGTGAAAACAAAGGCCATTGCGGATGGAATCACCGGCGGTTTCAAGAGCATGGCGGAAGACAAGGGGCTGGAATGGGCCGTGGCTATTGCCAAAGACACTCCGGATTTGATTTTCACAGACAAACACCGGGTGGAGCAAATCCTGAGAAATTTTATTTCAAACGCCGTCAAATTCACCGAAAAAGGCCGCATTACGTTGAATTTTAAAAAGGCCCCCGGCGATTCCGACCTTGCGCGAAGCGGTTTGAAACCCGAAAATACCATAATGATCTCTGTCACTGACACCGGAATCGGAATTCCGCCTGAAAAACAAAAGATCATCTTTAACGCCTTTCAACAGGGCGATGGGAGCATTTCAAGAAAATACGGCGGAACCGGGCTGGGGCTTTCCATCTCCAGTGAACTGGCCGCTTTGCTGGGGGGCGAGATTCAACTTTCAAGCCGGGAGGCAACAGACGAGCGTCCCGGAGGCTCGACATTTACAGTATGTTTATCTGTGAAAGCTTTGGACCGAGCCCCGCTCGAACGAGTGAAGAGCGGCTTGCCGCCCCACAAGCAAAATAAAAACAGGAAACTTTATGACATGGAATCACAGCTCAAGGATAAAAAAATCCTGCTGGTGGAGGATGACATGAAGAGCGCCTTCGCGTTGTCGCAAGCGTTGAGAGAAATCGGAATTATAACGGAGATTGCTGATGACGGCTTAACGGCCCTTGAGTTATTGGAAAAACAAGCGGATTTTGAACTTGTCTTGATGGACATTATGATGCCGGTCATGGACGGCTATGAGACCATGCGGAGGATCAGGAAACAGGCGCGCTTCGAAAAACTGCCCATCATTGCCCTGACCGCCAGGGCCATTCCGGAAGACCACACCGAATGCATCGAAGCCGGCGCCAACGATTATATCACCAAACCGGTGGATATCAACCGGCTGATATTGAAAATGCAAAACTGGTTGTATATGTAGATCGGGTTAGCGAAGCGTAACCCGACGTTAAAACCGGCTTTTGTCGGGTTACGCTTCGCTAACCCGACCGACTGGCTAAAATGCAAATCCCAAGCCGTTTAAGGAGGCTGCCATGCTAGAAAAATCAAAACTGCTGATTGTCGATGACCTTCCGGAAAATCTATATGCTCTGGAGGAATTATTGAAAGATGAGGGTGTGGGAATCATAAAGGCCGCCAACGGCAACGAGGCATTGAAAGCCACCTTGCATCATGATTTTGCCCTTATGATTCTGGACGTCAACATGCCGGGGATGGACGGATTCGAGCTGGCGGAAATATTGCGTGTCAGGGATGAAACCAAACACGTCCCCCTTATTTTCTTAACCGGAGTTTATAAGGAGTACGATTCCTTGTTTAAAGGGTATCGAACGGGTGCGGTTGATTACATAGTGAAACCCGTCGATACGGACATGCTTTTGAGCAAAGTCAGGGTTTTCGTGCAACTCGACCAGCAGAAAAAAGCGCTTGTGGAAAACAACCGGCAATTGCAGGAGGAAATCGAGGAACGCAAGCAGATCGAGGAAAATCTTCAGGAAAGCGAAAGGAAATTTACTGGTTTCATCGAGTCCGCCACCGAAGGCTGTGTATTGTTTGATTCAGAATTGAATATGGTTGAAATCAATAAAGTGGGTTTGAAGGTATTCCCGGAGGGAACGATTAAAAAGAAAATTATTGGCCTGAATATTCTTGAAATATCACCCGGTTTGAAAGAAACAGGCCGATATGATAAATATCGGGATGTTATAAAAACCGGCCACCCTTTTCACTTTTATGATATCATTCCTCATGAAAAATTCGGTGCAAGGCATCTTTCGATCAGGGCTTTCAGAGTTGGAAAAGGGCTTGGAATGATCTTCAATGATATCACCGAACGCATACGGACAGAGGAAGAACTGAAAACAGCCAAGGAAGCCGCCGAAGCCGCCAACCGGGCCAAAAGCACCTTTATTGCCAACATGAGCCATGAATTGCGCACCCCGCTCAACGCGATTTTGGGCTTTTCCCAACTGCTTGGGCACAGCACCAATCTCGAACCTGAACAACTTGAGAATCTGAAAACCATCCAACGCAGCGGGGCGCACCTGCTGAAGCTGATCAACCAGGTGCTGAATTTGTCAAAGATCGAATCAGGACGCACCGCACTCAATGAAACCAATTTTGATCTCTATAATTTGCTGGAGCAGATGGAAAATATGTTCCGGTTGCATACAAATGATAAAGGACTTGAACTGCGTTTCGAGCGCACCCCGGATGTACCTCGCTATATACGGACGGATGAAGTGAAACTGCGGCAGACCCTGATCAACCTGCTTAACAACGCGATAAGGTTTACGAAAGAAGGCGGAGTCACTGTACGAGTAAAGAAGACCTCTTTAATTTATTCTGACTCGGACGTCTCGCTGACCTTTGAGATGGAGGATACCGGCCCCGGCATTGATCCCGATGAATTAAATAATCTTTTTGAAGCTTTTGTACAGACCCAAATCGGGCGGGAATCGCATAAAGGGACCGGCTTGGGACTGGCTGTCAGCAAGAGATTTGTCCAACTGATGGGCGGAGAGATATCGGTTGAGAGCGCAGTCGGGCGCGGGACCACGTTTACATTTCAAATTCAGGCAGGCGCGGCTGACGCCTCCGATTTGGAAACTGGAAAACCGGCTCGGAAAGTCATCGCCCTTGAACCGAATCAACCCCGTTATCGGATTTTGATCGTGGATGACGAAAAGGTAATCCGCCGACTCCTTGTCAAATTATTGAATCGGTTCGATTTTGAACTGAGGGAAGCCGCAAACGGACGTGAAGCGATTGAGATATGGGAGGAGTGCCGGCCGCACCTGATATGTATGGATATACGCATGCCGGTCATGGACGGCCGCGAAGCCGTAAAAGTGATCAGGAAGCGGGAATCTGGCTTTACTGACCGGGGATCAGGGTCTGAAAATCCTGACACCGTCATCATTGCCATTACCGCCAACGCTTACCATGCAAGTCGTGATGCCGCCATGGCGGCGGGTTTCAGTGGATACCTGTGCAAGCCCTTTTATGAATCCGAATTGTTTGAGCTGATGACAAAGCATCTCGGGGTACGTTTCGTTTATGAAGAAAGCCTTGAAACCGACTTCGTCAGGGACGAAGATGCTGACAAAAACATCCTCACTTCCGAAAGAATGAAAGCCTTGCCCGAAGAGTTGCCCATCGCTTTGAAGGACTCGGCGGAAAGGACTGACCCAAAACGCTCGAACGCGGTTATCGACCGTATCAGGGAACACGATGAACCGTTGGCTAACGCCCTGGCCGGCTTGATCAAAAATTATCGTTTCGATATCATCCAGGAATTGTTTGAGGAAAATGAGGCTACCACATAAGGCGGGACAGACGTAGCGACTGTTATTAATGTCAAGCCTTTTTTGGT
>JAOZRC010000377.1 GCA_029940345.1 Desulfobacterales bacterium | reverse complement strand
GAAGGAGCACCAGTGCTTCAAGGTCTTTTAGCGAAAATTTAGCCTGAAGCATGCGCTTTACCGAATCGTCATCTGAAGTTAGCTGACGATATTTTTCCATTTGCGCCGGTGTTATGTGGATAAAAGCGGTGTCATTTGCGGTGCTGTCCCGCAAAGATCGCTTCCAATGCGCCTGAACTTTGCGTATACTCTCTTTGACCTGTGTGAAATCAGAAGGTTCTGAAATCTTTGTTTTATCAGTTTCAGCGGGTAGACTGGTAACACGCTGATGGGAGGTGAAATAGGGTGTCGGCGTGTAATCTTCAAACTCCTGGCGCAGTTTTTGATAATCCGCATGAACATAAGATGTAAATAGCGTAATCATTACACCGATAATAAGGCTGTGAATTTTGATGAAGCGATTCATTTTTCCTCCTTTGCCGTCAGGCGTTGCCCGGTCAGTTTTTCAAGGCGAGAAAGGTATTTGCCATAATCTGCATAAGCGCGGGCCAGGGAGAGTTCAAAATTATATAACGCCGCTTGGGTTTCGACAAAATCGGCAAAACTGCCTTCGCCCTCACGGAACCAGGTTTCCGCCGTTTCCATGGCGTTCACCGCCTGGGGCAGCATCTCATCCCTGTAAAGCGCGATAAGCCTTTGGGCGTTTTGCAAACGGAAAAACAGGTTGCGAATCTTTGTCCGGGTTTCAATAACACGCACGGTTTTGAGGGCCTTGGCTTTTTCCGCATCGGCATGGGCGCTTTGCTTACGTCCGCTGTTTTTGCCAAACCAGATCGGAAGCGTCATGCCGAACTGCACGCCAATGGCATCGCGTCCAGCGTCGTCCGGCATCGTTTGGGTGTCAGGATCTCCGATAGAAGCATAAAAAAGGCCCATTTTGAAATGGGGTAAATTTTGATAGCTGGCCAAATCTGCTTTCAGTTTGGCCTTTTCCTCCTTAATCGCCGCAATCCGGATCTCTTCCTGGCCTTCCTCGGCAAGGTGGTAAATATTTTCCAATTTATAAACAATGGGTTGAAACAGTGCCGAATCCATAAGGCCGATGGGCGCATCCGGAGGCCGGTTTAAAAAGCCGTTGAGCCGGGTGCTTTCAGTCTGCTCCAATTCATTCAGAAGAAGCGCATCATAACGCAGTTGAGCGGTCTGGGATTGTGCTTTGACAACATCGGCAAAGGCCGCCCGATTCTGGGTGTATGCTGTTTCACCTGTTTTTCTGAGAAGCTTAAGGAGTTCGCTATTTTTTGCCGCAATACGTTTGGCTTCACGAATGTAGCCTAATTCATAAAAGGATTCGAGTATTGATGTCGTAATATTGCGAATCGTTTTATCTAAATTCAGACGGGCAATGCGCACATCCGCCTTCACCATGTCACCAGCCGTACGCAATTTTCCAGGAAAGGGGATCATCTGGGAAATGCTGGCATTCCAATCCTGGGGGCCTAAGCGTGTTTCAATAGGTTCAGGGAAATAGGTGACCATGATTTGAGGATCGGGGTAACCTGTTGCCACCCGATAGTTCTCCAACTTGGCTTTCCAGCCATGACTTGCGGCCAGAATCGACGGATTATTTTCGTAAGCATAGCGAAGCAGGTCCCCGATTTTCACCTTTTTTTCTGGTAGGGCGAATTTGGCGACCGGTTCAACAGATACGTTTTCGGATGCGGCATAAGCATTAATGCTAAAGGTAATCAGCAAAGCGAAAAGCGCACCCGCTACAAATAGGGCACTCCTCTGCGGCTCGTAAGGAAAAGAAAATTTAGTTTTTTTTGATGTGTTCATTATCGGTTCCTTTACACAATACGAATGAAAAAATGAAAAGATGAACATCTGACATCGAACGTTCAACATTCAACATCGAATGAAAAGCATAATGTCGAACGTTGAATAAAACTGGATGACACATTGTAGTATAGCAAGTTTCATGCCGTTTTGGTAAAATGTTAATTTACTATAAATTTAATATGTTATATCTTGTTGTTCATTTAGTTTTTCGACAATCTGTGTTTTTTATCGACAAAATTGTCGAAAACGAGTGCATGAAGCAATGCTGATGCTCGTATGAATAACGCCTTAAACCGTTTTTTAGTCGAACAAGGTCCGAAAGCTATGTAAATTTGTTCATACAATTTCTTGATTGCTATTGTAAACGGTTACAAATGGATGGCCGAGAGAGGGAAAGGCAGTCACGGAACATTATATTTGGGCCATCGCTATACTGTCGTTCGTAATCCGAAAGATGAGTTGAAAACCGGAACCTTCATCCCTATGCTTAAACAATTTGGCTTGAAGAAAGAAGATATTTAACAGAGGTTTGGCATGAACAGATTCACCTATCCTGTCACCCTGACACCGGATGTGGCGAACGGAGGTTTTACTGTTAGCTTTCGTGATGTACCGGAGGCTATTACCCAAGGAGAAACGGTTGATGAATGTTTGACTGAAATATTGGGAAAGAAGGATGTCCTAAGATTTTATCGATCCCAATACAACACTGTTTTGGGAAAGGCCCGAATCAGGCAGCACCTTTACATGAGTAACTTTAAATCTTTTTTTGAAGCGTCGGATATTGCGATTGTTCAAACCGCGCAATTTGGAAACATCTCGTGGATGAACGCTTAACGCGATTGTATCTCCCATTGATTGCAGATCCGGGAATGCCGCTTTAATAACTGTCGCCGCCTTATCAAAAAAAAAGGCCTCATACACCAGGTGTCCGAAGGCTGGATGAAAAGGGCCTGCCAGAATTTCACCCTTGCGGATAAGCGTTGCGGAAACTTGGAGGCCCATGCGAATAACAGTAATCTTGTTTTGATTAAAAAGCTGCCAAAGCTGTTTAACCAGCGTAACGCTTTCTTCAAGCGATGGCGGCGTGTACTGGCCGTTTTGAAATTGTTTGGCCAAAGGACTGTTTTTTAAAACCAGGACAGGGTAAATACGGACAAAAGCGGGCGCAAGAGCAACAATCCGGCGTCCGGTTTCAAGCGCACCGGCGGGGGTGTCGGCAGGAAGGCCGGTCATCATTTGAATACCGACTTCATAAGAATGCTGTTTAAGTAATGCCACAGCCCTGGCAGTGTCCTTGGCGGTGTGCCCGCGTTTTGATCGGGCCAAGACAAAATCATTCATGGACTGGGCGCCAATTTCCACCGTTTGGACAGGAAATTCACGAATAAATTCAAGCTGTTCGGTTGTAATTGTGTCGGGACGCGTCGAAAAACGGATGCCGCTGTCCGGCCACGCTTTTAATAGGTGGGTCGCTTCCGTAAGCAAGGTTAAAATATCATCATGAGGCAATCCTAAAAAATTGCCGCCAAATATCGCAATCTGGATGCGGTTCGGCCTGCATTTCTGGTATGTTAAAAATTGTTCGGCCTGGGAACGTAACTCTTCTCTGAGCGGCAATTTCGGATAAACACCGGTAATTGTGATTTGGTTACAAAAAATACATTGATGCGGGCAGCCCCGTTGGGGTAAAAATATAGGAACAATCAGAATCCGGCGGTTAGCGCTTTTACTGCTCCGGGGCATGTTGGTCATGTTTTAATATTTGGAATGCATTGCGGGCGGCATCTTGTTCAGCCAGTTTTTTACTTTTACCGGTGCCTTGGGCGCTGAGGTTGCGAACGGTCAAGCGGGCCGTGAATGTTTTATCATGATCCGGGCCGCTTTCGTCCACAATCGAATAGCGTGGCATCGCTTTATGGACGCCTTGGGTAACTTCCTGCAGTTTGCTTTTATAATCCGGATTGTGTTCCTGAGCCACATTGGCTTCCATGACCTTGGTGAAATGCGTCTCAATCAGCAGGGAGGCCGCATCAAGGCCGCCATCGAGATAAACCGCCGCAATAACCGCCTCAAATGTATCGGCCAGGATGGAATTCTTTTCCCTTCCCTTGGTCTTTGATTCACCGCGCCCAAGTCGAATATAGGCACCCAAGTCAAGGTTGCGAGCGATAGCCGCCAGTTGTGATTCATTCACAAGGCTGGCGCGAATACGAGATAAGTCACCCTCTTTTAATTCCGGATGGCGTATCATGAGAAGATGCCCGGTAACCAAATTTAAAACGGCATCTCCCAAAAATTCAAAACGCTCATTATCGCGCAGACCGGGGAGGTTCTGCTCGTTGACATAAGAACGATGGCGTAGCGCCTCACGAATCAGGTCTTTATCTTTGAATGTATAGCATAGGTTTTTTATTGTTTCGGTCTGCTCCGACCCGTCTGATTCAGATTTTTCCATTCTATCCTCACGATTAATAAAATGCGCCAGTTTAGCATAAAAACGATAAGGGGTGTGCAGGTCCCCTTTACCTGATCCCATTTTAATTTCGGGTTTTAAAGTGCCATGGAAATCGGAGCCTCCGGTCATTAAAAAATCATAACGTCTGGCAAGGCCGGTATAGTAAGCGGTCTGATCAGGCGTTTGTTCAGAATAGTTAACTTCAAGGCCGCATAATCCCATCATCTTTAAAGTGATAATCAATTTTTCAATTGCGGTTGTGCTTTCGGTTTGATATAAAACCGGATGCGCCAGAACCGGCGCGCCCCCCGCTTTACGGATAACTTCAATTGCTTCAGCGCATTCAATCCGATATTTTTCCACATAGGCCGGTCTATCCGCACCCAGATAGAGATCAAAGGCGTCATCAATTGATTTGCAAATACCCTTTTTTACCATCAGGCGAGCGATGTGTGGCCGTCCGAAATTATTCATGTTTTTCGAGTCATCGCCTTCAACCATCGCGACAACTTCATCCAGGGACAAATTAAACCCCATGTCACTCAACTTTTTGATAATATGGGGGTTCCGATTTTGTCTTGCTTTTCGGAGTTTATCCAGTGCGGTATTTAATTGCCGATTTGAAACATCAATTCCATATCCCAATATATGCAAACTGCCCTTGAAAGCGAAGTCTGGCGGTGGATTGGCACTGATTTCAACACCGGTTATAAAATTCAGGGGAGATGGTATACCGTAATCCAGCGCTTTAAGAGCGCCCTTGACAGTATCATGATCGGTAATTGAGATGGCTGCCAGTTTTAAATCAACGGCCATATCCAGGATCGCAGGAGGAGATAAGGTTCCATCCGAAGCGTCAGAATGGATATGCAGGTCTATCTTGGCCTCGGCATCATAATTATAGTCCAAGGGCTTTTTCAAAGGCCTCCTCTTCAGTTTTGCAGTCGATGCAATGAGCGGTGACCGGTCGGGCCTGAATGCGTTTGAGATCAATTTCCTGTCCGCATTTTTCACAAATTCCGAATGATCCGGTTTCAATACGGATAAGCGTTTTTTTTATTTTTTTTATCAGTTTGCTCTCACGGTCCCTGATACGCAGCATAAAATTACGATCGGATTCGAGTGAAGCGCGATCCGTCGGATCCGGGAAATTGCCTTTCGGTGCTGTCATGCCGGACACCGTATCGTCAGCCTGATGTAAAAGATTATCCAAACGATCAGATAAAAATTTTTTGAAATATTCAACATCTTCTTTTTTCATCATTTCACCTTTGATTTCTATTTAATAACCTCAAAATATAAAACAAAATAAAGAAAATGTAAAGTTCTTTTTTCAAGAATTGCTTTTTTTATCCTTTTCAAAAAGTATGGTGATATTAATACTACTTTGTTAGATTAGATTTTGAGCGACAAAAAGTGACTTTTTTGCTTAATAATGCCCACTCAATAGCCATAAAAGGACTAACTTTTTCGACAAAATCGAGTATATACTTAGCAAGGCCATAATTGGTGATTTTATACGACCATTTTTTTCTTGAC
>JAOZRC010000376.1 GCA_029940345.1 Desulfobacterales bacterium | reverse complement strand
TCCTCAATCCAACCTACGACTACATTTAGTGTCCCAGCTTATGTTGGTAGCCCTAAACGATAATCACGGTCTTAATCGGCATCCTTCATTTGTCGGTTTACACTTTTTAATGTAGGGTGGGCAGAGGATAACGGAACCCACCGCACCGAATTGCCATAAATGGTGGGTTCCGTTACACTCTGCCCACCCTACAAAATTTTGTGGCTGAACAGATCGAAAAAGTGTTAACTACTTTAGCTGTCTTATGAAGGATGCCTCATAATCCTTATTAAACCAAATCCTTGTAGTTTCAGGAAAGTGTAAACCGGAAAATGAAGGATGCCGGATTATGTTTATAAAGGACAAACCGTATTCCGCGGATTGCACCATAACGACATGCTCAGGTTGAATCCGAAGCAAAAGCAGATTTATAAAACAGAGCGAATAGCGGATATTTACCCCGAATACTATTTGATCAAAATAAATCAATTTGATGATATTGCCCGTGATACGCTGGATGAATGGATTTATTTTTTCAAAAAAGGGGAGATCAAAGATGAGTTCAAAGCCAGAGGGCTTGGCAAAGCCAAGGCCGTTTTGGATATTATGAAACTGTCGGAAAAAGAACGCCGGCTGTATGAAAAGCATGTCGATAATTTGCACTTTCGCACTGCCCGAATTACAAATTGCGGCAGCGGAACAGGGTAACCCGGCTGTTTTAGATATGCTGGCTATTTGGGTGTCCGGAAAACGTTTAAGAGATATCAGTGACCTTCCATTTGATTTGGCGGTATGACAACGATGACTGAATCCCGATTTATTCACGCCGGCTGGCTCATTGACGGAACCGGCCGGCCTGTTCAACAAAATATGGCGGTAGAGATAGAAAAGGGCGTAATCCGTTCCGTTGAAGAAGTCCAAGGAGACCTTGTTAATAAGCCCGGAATAGTCGATTTGTCAGACTACACGATGCTGCCCGGACTCGTGGATACGCATGTTCATTTATTCATGTCTGGTGAGAATGATCCGGGGATTCGGAAGCGCCAGTTAAACGCGGATTACAATTTTTTGAAGCCGGTTATTGCCAACCATCTGAAACAGCTTTATGCTTACGGTGTCAGGGCGGTTCGGGATGGCGGCGACTATGGAGGATATGCGCTACGATATAAAAATGAATGTTTGGATGATAATCGTTCACTTGTGCAAATCAGAGCGGCCGGAAAAGCTTGGCGTAAATCAGGGCGCTACGGCAAACTGATCGGAAGACCGCCTGTTAACAAACAAACGCTTGCTGATGCTATAAAAAATCAAAAGACAACAGCCGATCATGTGAAAATTGTTCAATCCGGATTAAACAGTCTTGCTCAGTTCGGAACTGAGACACCGCCCCAGTTCACATTGGAAGATTTAACGGAAGCGATAAGCGCAGCCCACAAAAAGAATCTGAAGGTGATGGTCCATTGTAATGGCAAAGAACCGGTAAAATTAGCCATCCAAGCTGGCTGCGATTCTGTCGAACACGGATTTTTCATGGGAACGGACAATCTCAAAAGAATGGCTGACACAGACACAGTCTGGGTGCCTACGGCGGTCACCATGAAAGCGTATGCCGAACATTTGAAACCCGGCAGCGCCCAAGCGGTTATGGCCTGTCGGAATTTAGATCACCAACTTGAGCAGATCGCAACTGCTAAACGATTGGGTGTTGTCATCGCTCTCGGTACAGACTCAGGAAGCCTCGGCGTTCATCACGGTTCAGCCGTTTCTGAAGAGCTGAAAATATTGATCAGCGCCGGCTTTACACTGCCAGAAGCGGTAAGATGCGCCACTTTCAACGGTGCCAGGCTGTTAGCTATTCAAGGGCAAGGGCAAATAACCAAGGGAATGAGTGCAACACTTATCATATTTAAAGGAGCGCCGGAAGAACTATTACCGAATGGCGGTAAGTTGGGAGCTTTTACCGATTTGCAAAAACATCTCTAAGAGCCTGTTTGGAAAGTCGTGATCGAAGCGAAAAAGTGTGAGAGCGAGGGCTGATTTTCGCAAATTTTAAGGGAATAGCCGGCCTATTGCCATTAAATTTGCGGAAATCAGAACCGCTCTCACGCTTTTGCAGCCGATTTAAGACTTTTCAAACAGGCTCTTAAAGGACTGATTGATAATTGGGTTATCCTTTTTTTGCTTGCTTTTCAGCAGAACTATTTGTAGATTGCCCGATGTAAGGTAACATTTTTGGGGATATTGATATTCATGGATCGAAGAGCCTTCATTATTAAAAGTGCAGCATTTCTGGCTGGAAATTTTTCGGTGTCAGGGCGATTTAGTAGAAATGCCGATGCCGCCATTCCTTGGGCAAAGACTAAACGAATCCCTGGCATAGCGATCATTATAGATGATATCGGATACAGCCGAAAACGCGCCTGGCAATTTTTAAAGATTGGGACGCCGCTTACTTTTTCAATTTTACCCCAGCTTACCTATTCCTGTGAATTGGCCTTGGCCATTCATGAACAAGGCCACGAAATAATGCTTCATCAGCCAATGGAGCCATATAATTTAAAGAATCATAACCCCGGTCCGGGCGCAATTTACACGCGTGATGGGCAGGAACAGATACAACATATAATGGATCAAAATATTCGTTCAACACCGTTTGTTATTGGCGTCAATAATCACATGGGATCAAGGTTCACCGAAAATTCGGATAAAATCAGACCGGCGCTCGAAGTGGTGCGATCCAACGACCTCTTTTTTATCGATAGCCGCACTTCAGGACGTTCGGTAGCTTATAAAACTGCGCTGGCTATGCATATGACCACATTGCCACGCCATACTTTTTTGGATAATTCAACCTTGCAATCTGCAATTTTGGCCAGGTTAAACCAATTAAAAAGACGTGCTTTAAAATATGGTTATGCCATAGGCATTGGCCACCCGTTTCCCTGGACAGCCAAGGCGATTGCCCGTTTTGCCAGTGATCTCAATCCTTCCCAAATCAAATTGACATACATTTCCGAAGTTCTGAAAACCGCTAAAACCGATCGTTGATAACCGTGATTGATATGATTTTATGAAATTGGGAAGGCTTTCCTCTGACTCCATTTTTTTCTTCAAACTTATAAGGTCGCTCTTATGAAATCTGAACCCTTCCGCTTTATCAGACGCGTTTTATTTATAACGGGAATCACTATTTTCATATTCCATACGCCCCTTTTGCTTCAAGCAAGTTTCAGTCAGAAACCGGATGCGTTTGTCAAAATCAACCATCCGGATAAAATTATTAAGATCATGAATCAATCCGTGGTCGGGGCGTCCGCCCAAACCGCACCATCTTCTTCTCCCGGAGCTATGATCAAACGTCTGCTCCAGGGAACCGATTGGATTGATCCCTCACGTTCGATTATCATCGGTATTACTTTTGCAAGAGTTCAGCCGGAAATCTTTTTTCTCATCCCTTTTGTAAAGCCAAATGAAAACTTTCGAGCTTCTTATGATGCAATCAAGGGAACGGATTATTACATCATATCACTTTCATCCGATCATCAGAAAAGCACCGCGAATAAAGAGATGTTTGCAGCGTTAGCACATGCCGCTCAATCGAAAGCGGAAGCTTTGATTTCAATTAAGATTGAAATAAAACGTTTGCTAGACGGCCGCTATACTCAAATCAAGCAGCTCATTAACAACATACCGTTGTCACCAGGTGACCAGGTCGCAAGCGAAATGATACTCACTCCGACCGAAATACGTCTAACGTTGTTAAAAATGCTTGGCAAAGCCCGACAGTTGGAACATATCACGGCGAACACCGATTTTGACGACCAGATATTTAAAACCGCGTTGAAACTGCGCGCCATTGACGGGAGCGAGATGGCCCGACTGTTTACTTCGGGCGGCAATCAAAGTTTCTTAAAAGGCTATCAGCCTGAATCACAGATCCGTTTCCAATCACACTCTTTTGATATAAAAGGAATGATTCAGCTTCTTGATGCCTGTTTTGGCAGCGTTTATGCAAAATCGGGCGTGGGTTTTAAAAATATTTTGAAAATCAGCCCGTACTTCACCGGGGAAACGGCCGGAGGCATCTCTTACAACCGCAATCGAATACTTTTTGAAATGATCAGTGTGCTTAACGACCAGCAAAAAGCTGAAAATTTTACGGAAACGGTTTATTTACCCTGGCTATTAGAATACAGTCGTAATCTGGACCAGATAGCGGATACCCAAAATGTGGGTCGGAAGAAGCCGATATGCAGGCGTATACTTGATAGCACCGTTAGCGGTCATAAGGTCGTTGGCGTCAAGGGGCAATGGCCTGTCTTGAGTACAAATACCAGCGTCGCCTTGATGGAATATCGAATGCGGATAACAACGGTTGACAACTATCTGATTATCGCTCCCAATGATAACCGCCTGAAACAATTAATACAACTTGCCAATACACTTAAAAAACAACCTGTCGGCCAGACGCCCCTGATGAATGTGACGGTTGATCTCAACGGCTATTTGGAGGGGATGAACCATCTTCGTCCGGAAAGTTATGGTGTCAGTCCTTCGCTCAAGAAAATGGGAGCCATTCAAATTACGGCGGATTTTCAAGATCGGGAAGCTGTTTTCACATCTTCAATGCGCGTTAAGGATATTCAAACCCTGGCAACCTACTTTAGTACGCAACCGGTTTCCAAAAGAGGGTCGCCATCTATTAAACAAACCCAAACAAGAATGAAACAGACATCCCTGAAGTTGCCGGTTCAGCCTGTCAAAGCACCTCGCCGTTCAAATTCAAACGTCAAAAATGCAGACTATTGGCTAAATAAGGGGCTTATTTGCGCGACTTACGGTAATGATCCGACAGCCGTCAGGCATTTTAAAAAAGCACTCGCACTCAGTCCGCAAAGAAGTGATATCTGGTTTAATCAGGGAATATCTTATGGTGAAATGGGTGACTTTATTGAAGCGGTTATGGCATTAAATAAGGCGCTTGAGTTGGGTTTCTCTGAAGGGCTGGGACTATATGGCCGTGCAAGAGTATACCTGTTGGCCGGCGAAACATCTAAAGCGCTGGAAGACTTCCATCATGCGGCGGATTTAGGAAATTACGATGCGATTCATTATCTCGAAAAAAGAGGAATCGAATAATTCATTTCACAAAATTATAGGTAAACATAAATACACCGAAAATTGATTGCCTGAATGTTTATCGTCATATTATAGATTAAAGTGATCACCCGGAGGAATAAAAACGATGAATCAATGTCCTTGCGGTTCCGACCGCACATCAGGGGAGTGCTGTCAACCTTTGTTAGACGGTGTCCGCGAAGCCCGCACGGCTGAAGAACTGCTGCGCGCCCGCTATACTTCCCACTACCTTAAAAAAACAGCATATATCTTGAAAACGACTCATCCGGATAAAAGGAAGCCGGATGATGAAACATCCTATAAAAAATGGTTTCGCACCGCCAACTGGACTGAATTAAAAATACTCGACATTCAAAAGGGCGGTTTGGATGATGATGAAGGCCAAATTGAATTTGTTGCCCATTATACCGACCAAAAGGGGTCTGACCGGCATCATGAATTATCCACCTTTAAAAAAGTCAATGGGCAGTGGTATTTTTACGACAGCCAAACACCAAAAGTTAAACAGTATACCCGGGCCGAACCTAAAATCGGGCGCAATCAGCCTTGTCCCTGCGGAAGCGGCAAAAAGTATAAAAAATGCTGTGGCAAGTAAGATGTTTTAGGAATTTTGGGCATCCTTCATTTTCCGCTTAACACTTTAAAGGAGTGCTGAACCGAAGG
>JAOZRC010000375.1 GCA_029940345.1 Desulfobacterales bacterium | reverse complement strand
TGGCTGAACAGATCGAAAAAGTGTTAACTACTTTAGCTGCCTTATGAAGGATGCCTCTGTTTCGATCATTTTTTTAAATCCTGCAACAGAGACACCGTTTAAAAAATCATCATTATGATATTACAATAAAGGTCTGAAAGCATCATTGATATCGAAAATATGGTCTTCGATAGATGCCGCCTGTTCCTGCGCTTTCTTCATGATCTCTTCGGTTTGCAATTGTTTTTGAATATCTTCTTTGAGTTCGCGATTTTTTTTCTCCAATTCAACGTTGTTTAGTTCATCAAACATTTCTTCTTTAATACGAGACGCTTCGGAGATCAGCGTTGACAGATCCATTTCGATTACCCGTGGGATTTTTTTTTTAGGCGGTTTTCTGAATTTGATCGTCACGCTATCCATTTGCAGCATTCTTATGGCAGCGTCCATTCCTCGTAAATGACGAAAAAAGGCATGGTATAATATTCCTCTTTCAAAATATAAATATCCTTGTGCCCTTTCCGATTCGGTAACTTCACATAAGCAAGTTTTATATTCAATTTCGATCATTTTCAAAAAACCGTTTAAAGAAATTCCATTTAAGGTTCCGCTAAGCACTTCTTGATCCAAAGCAGAAATAATGGCTTGCACGAGTTCTTCAATTTCAAACGGCTTTTCAATGTAGTGGGAAATATCTCGTTGGAGTCGCTTTTTCAAAAAAGGCGTACCAAAGGCGGTCATCACAATACAGGGAACTTGAGGATAATTTTTATTGATGTAAGACAGTAGAACAAGGCCGTTAATCATCGGCATATGGAGATCCGTTATCACCAGGTGAAAGCGTTGCTTTTGCATCGTTTTAATAGCTGCCAGGCCGTCTTTTGCTGTAACGACCTGAAATATGTTACAATACTTTTTCAAACTTTCCGTCAGAATCGTCAAAAGCATCGGATCATCATCTACTATCAGCACTTTATCCATTTTAATCTACCTGCCCCTGCTTTATTTCAGGCTTACATGGCTAACTTTTTGTTTCAGGTTGAGATTATCAAGTACGATTCCTGAAAAATTCATCAGAATGGAAATAGAATCACCTAAATCACGGTCTTCAATTTCAACGACCAGGATTCCCTGGATCCGTTCTTGACCCTTAAATGGAAAAATTATCCAGTTTTGTAACTGATTAGGACCTAAAGTCAGTGCATGTGGATAATCCTGGCAGGTGACCATGCGTCCGGTTTTAAAA
This sequence comes from Desulfobacterales bacterium, assembly GCA_029940345.1. Lineage (GTDB taxonomy): Bacteria > Desulfobacterota > Desulfobacteria > Desulfobacterales > JAUCGF01 > JAUCGF01. Next base: position 4,573 of record JAOZRC010000375.1, on the reverse strand, counting down.
GCCTGTGCAAAAAGAGTGTCATTATTTACAGGTAATTTGAGGTCACCGATCTCTTCAAGTTTGCCACTTTGGGATGCCTTTTCCACCAACTTACCGTCTGCATTCACAAGGAAAGCTACGGCGCTGTTGGCCTCCATTTCATTAACAATCGCATCTGTCACAACGCGGCAAAGCTTAATCGGATCGGAAATCGTCATCAATTCCAATTCAACATGGTAAAGTGAGGATAAATACGTATTTTGTTTGAACAAGATGGCCGTCATTTCATCAAGTTCGGCGCGTTGTTCATCAACTTGCTGATGAAGGTTGGAAATTTTCAGAATCATTGCCGCAAACTGGCCGATAAATTGATATACTTCCATTTCAGCCGCTTCTTCCGGATCAAGAATCATAAAACCGTAGGCCTTCGTACGCCCTTTAATTGGGAATAGTGTCGGAGATTGATATTTTGGGAAAATATCGTTCACACCCGTTACGCTGGAAGGCCAAACGACCAGTTGTTCATTGACAACGCGCTGCAATACTTCTGAAGATTCAATATCCAGAACGCAACGCTGATCAGATGGCACAAGTTTACCATTTCGCGCTATTTCCACGACTTTCTTTCGACGCTCAACCAACCAGATGGCATTACGTTCGACACTCATACGTTGATCAATCTGTTTTGAAAAAAGCACCGCCAGGGATTCCGGATCAGTCAGATGTATCGAAGAGTAGACAATATGTTTCAATACGGACAATTGATCATAGCTTTGTTTATAAATGTTCAGCAGTTCGCGAAAATCGGATGACTGCTCCTCCGGATCAGATTTTTGGTCGGATTTTTGGCCAGGTTCCAGATCAGGTTCCAGATCAGGTTCCTGGGCAGCGCTTGCCTCACTGACATCGGGGATTGCCTCCAGTTTTTTAATAATCGGATCAATGTCAGTTGTTTGGGATTTTGAGTCTTTCTCGGATTGATCGCTTTCAGCCAACAACTCGGTCAGGACATCCAGCCCCTTATAAAAAATTTCGATGATACCTGCCGATATCGTGTAGCTGCCTTTAATCACCTCTTTCATTTTTTTTTCCATTAGGCCGGCAACTCGTCTGATATCATTTAATTCCACAAATGCGGACGATCCTTTTAAGGTATGCACATTACGAAAAATATCACCAAGTAACTCTTCATCATCAGGATCAGTTTCCAGTTGGATCAGGTTTAAATTCAGTTGATCTAACAACTCTTCGGCTTCTTCAAGAAAATCACGGAACATCCCTTCAAGAAGCTGTTTATCCAAATCAGATTCATTCGTTTCATTTGACATAGCGATTTCCCTTTATTAACTTAAAATATCTTCCACTAAACGCAAAAGTTCTGTTGGCTTAAATGGTTTAACGATATAAGCTGACGCACCGAGTTTGAGGGATTTGTTTTTATCCTCTTCCTGACCTTCGGTTGTTAACATGATAACAGGTAAAGATGCAAAGACACTGTCCGATCGGATTTTTTTTAAAAATTCCAATCCGTCCAAACGCGGCATATTTATATCCAAGATTATGGCGTCATATTCGTTCTCCTGCAGCAAATCCAAGGCTTCCTGGCCATCTTCGGCCGCACTCACCTGGAAACCCTTGGATTTGAGTGTAAATTGAACCAATTTACGAACGCTGACAGAATCATCAACAGCTAAGATTTTCTTTTTCATTCCTGGAGCCTCATTATTTTTTTGATTTTAATTTAATCCAAACGGTTGCCAACTTACGCTGTGGCTTTGATGTAACGTGAAAATTTGTTTTGCATTGTCCTACGGAAAAGTGGAATACTAATTGTCATGTTGTTACGCCTTAAGTTGATTGCCTTCAAAACAAATCATTTTACAGAATTAAGTATCGCTAAGTTATTAACTTTTATAGCGTTTTATTTATGTGGGAAATATGTGGCGAATGTTTTCCGATTTATTTGGCTACCCCTACAAAGCTTTACAAATTGAAACGCTTCCCATTCCATTGAAAACCAAGAGGGGTGCAGTTCAATAATTTAGATTTTTTAAAAAATCTTCCATAATAATTTATTAACTTGTTGATTTTACTGTGTTTTTCTAAATCGTATAAATATAAAGTATGTTTTTGCAAGTCATTGAAATTAATCGATATTTTGATAAATTAAAAACATATGTTTCTGATATCTAAATTATTGAATTGCACCCCCAAGAGGCGGCGCTTCGTAACGCGATATGGCGGTGTTCCAGCTTAATTTAGGAGTCCTTTAATTTTGCAGGTTTAATAAAAAACGATATATAGCACATATTATATGTATTTTTATTTGCACTACAATATTTTGTATCTTAAAATTATAAGTCGGACTAAATCAACAGGGGGCGCATATTCTAAATTATTGCGGGATTAGAATTATGTTAATATTTTTAATTTGTCATGATTATAACAAACTTGGGAGACATGTATTCCCACTTTCATTTTTAATGAGTGCGTGTGAACGGCTGCCTTTTAACGAGCCCCTTCAAATCCGACGCAATCAGATTCGTTAAAAATAATAGGGTAAACCCGTGATGCTGTCAAATTAAATCAGAAAAAAAATGCAACGTTAAAGCAAAAAAGATGGTATTTTAAAGAATGCGATACATACAATGGAAATTTGGCCTGCTTCTTATTTGTTTGACTTTGTTTCAGGCATGTACAAATCTGACATCATCGCACAATCGTCTTTCCGTCCCCCCTATTTCCCCGTTGGGTTGGTACCAGGGGCCACTAAACCATTTGGCGGCGGTCAGGCGGGGTGAATGTCCGATGTATCCCTCATGCTCGGAATATTGTTCACAAGCAATTGCCCGGCATGGTTTGGTGCTAGGATGGATGATGGCCACGGATCGTCTGATGCGCTGCGGACGTGATGAAATGAAATTCGCTCAACGTATTCTGGCAGATGGCAAATGGAAATTTTATGACCCGGTTGAATACAATGATTTTTGGTGGTATAAAGATGTTGATTCAGACTTTACAGGCCAAATCCGTTATAATCAGTAATTTTTCAAGGCCGGTGTGAGGAGTCTTTATTTGTAATACGCCAGCGACTGCTAACACAGTGCAAAATTTTTCCGTTTTCCTACTGTCTTTACTGGCTGGCGTTTTAAGCTGTTTGGCGTGCTGGCTGCTGCGGCCTTCCATTTTTCAGGAACTACCTAAATAACATCCTATCCCCTTTTGTAAAACTTTTGTAAAACCATTAAAAAAATCTATTCACCTGCACCCATCTGTTGTAAATAATTTTCTCGTTTTAAATCGGCAGTAAAAAGGGCGTCCTTCATTTGTCAGTTTACACTTTTGAAGGAGTGCGGCCCTTAATGAACCACTAATGAACACGAATGCTTGATTTTTATCGACCTGTGCAATTGAAATTAAACATTCCTTAATAGCTCCGTAAGAGCGGCATATTGGTATCAAAATCGGCATATAATTTAAAAACAGTCAGTTACAAATATGTCGCCATGACGGGGCTCAACTTGTATCTGCACTGTTTTTTCTACAAATATGCCGTCCTGACGGGACTCTGAATGAATTGCACAGGTTTATTTATATTAGAGTTCATTAGCGTTTATTCGTGGTTCGCTTTTTTTATGACTACCTTAATTGTTAACTGGCAAATGAAGGATGCCGAATGTTTTAAAATTTTTAAACGGTTGAAAGGGGAAACAAATGTTAAGCTTTTTGCCTGATGTGATTCGCGGTGTGCTGTCATTTTTGATGATAAGCATCAACACCGTACTGATTTGCATTTCTATTTTCATCATGGCATGTTTCAAACTCGCTATCCCGGTAAAATCATGGCGGGTTGTTTGTGACCGCATCTTGATTTTTTTGGCAACAACCTGGGTGAAAAACAATGTGCTGATTTCCAAATTGATGTATCGGATTGATTGGGATGTACGGGGGGGTGAAAAACTAAGCCCCAGGGAGTGGTGCCTGGTGGTTTCCAATCATCAGTCGTGGATGGATATTTTCGTACTCCAAACGATTTTCCTGGGGCGTATACCGTTCCTCAAATTTTTTTTGAAAAAGGAACTGATATGGGTTCCTTTTCTAGGAATCGCCTGGTGGGCGTTGGATTTTCCGTTTATGCAACGCTATTCCCGGGCGTATCTGAAAAAACATCCCCAATTAAAAGGGGCCGATATGGAGAGCACCAAAAAAGCGTGTCAAAAATTTAAATCAACACCTGTTTCAGTGATGAATTTTATGGAAGGCACGCGCTTTTCAAAGGCCAAACACGCCCGCCAGAAATCTCCTTATACACATCTGTTAAGACCCAAAGCTGGTGGCGTCGCTTTTGTTCTGGGCGCTATGGGCGACTACTTAACCTGCGTTGCAGATGTAACCATCGTGTACCCGGATGGCGCTAAAAATATGTGGGAATGTCTTTGCGGCAAGGTGACCCGGATAAAAGTACAGGTGGAAACAATGCCCATTACCCAAGAGCTTCGAGGGGATTACTTTGGCGATAAAAAATATCGGGTCAGCATTCATCGCTGGGTGCATGGACTTTGGTGTAAAAAAGATCTGACCATTAAAGCGCTTC
>JAOZRC010000374.1 GCA_029940345.1 Desulfobacterales bacterium | reverse complement strand
AAAGACGGGCCTTCCGCCGGCATCTCTATGTGTACGTCCATGGTGTCATCGTTGACCCAACGGCCCGTATATCGCAATGTTGCCATGACCGGTGAAATCACCTTGCGCGGGCGTGTTCTTCCCGTGGGCGGATTGAAAGAAAAGATTTTGGCCGCTCACCGCGGCGGTATCCAAAAAATAATTATCCCCAAAGATAATGAAAAAGACCTGAAAGACATTCCCGCAAGCGTCGCCAAACAGATCGAATTCATTCCCGTGGAACACATGGATGAAGTGCTTGGCCATGCGCTTATAGTTGGTGAAGACAGTACACTTTTTCGCAAAAGTGACGTTGCTTTTAAAATGCCCTCCGTTGATTCCGCCAGTCAGCAGCCCTTGATGCAATAAAGCATAGTTTGAAGTTACAAGTTTTAAGTTATTCGTCTTGTTCCAACGCTTTGCCGTTGGAACAGGGAAACTTTACACTTTGCGCTCTTAAGTAAAAAAGCGAGCATGAATCTGATGACACTTGCGTCAGCAACAAAACGTATGGTTCAACATAAACCGAGCCAGCCACTTTTGGTTGCTCACCGAGGGGCCTCACGCGATGCGCCTGAAAACACCCTGCCAGCGTTTGAATTGGCTTGGCAACAAGGTGCTGATGCGATTGAAGGCGATTTTCATCTCACACGGGATGGCGAAATCGTTTGCATTCATAATGAAACAATACGTCAAGGCGTTCATACCAATAAAGTTGTGCAAGACTCGGACTTGGATGAACTCAAACTGCTTGATGTGGGTTCCCCGTTTGGAAAACGATGGAAGGATGTCAGAATCCCGATGATTGCCGAAGTTTTTCAAACGATTCCACAAGGCAAAAAAATCTACATTGAGATTAAATGCGGCCCCTTGATTTTACCGAAATTATTTGAAGAATTGGATGCATCCGGACTCACCCAAGACCAAGCCGTCATTATTTCATTTGATGCTGACGTCATTTATCAAATGAAGCGTCATACATCTGACATCAAGGCGTTTCTATTATCCAATTTTAAAAAAGATCGGCAAACCGGCGCATTTAAACCATCGGCAGAGGATGTACTCAACATTTTGCAACGCACGCATGCGGATGGCTTTAGTTCTAAGGCGCATAAAGCGGCAGATGAAACTTTTATCAAACGGATTCTTGATAACGGGTATGAATATCACGTCTGGACGATAGACAAGGCTAAAACAGCCAAAAAATTTATCAAGATGGGTGCCATGTCTGTAACAACAAATGTTCCCGGATATTTACGAAGGAAATTGTGGCATCCTTTATAAAACTGTTTACACTTTTCCCTTGGCAATTTTTCTTGTTCCAACGCTCTGGCGTTGGAACAAGATGGACTACTTTTGTAAGATTTTGAAGGATGCCGAATAGTTGTTGCTTTAACGCTATAAATTGGCTAAGTAACCGTCATTGAAGCTGCTTATCGTTTTTCGATTTCAGTTTATCTTTTAGAATGAATAAAAGGGAATGCAAACACACCGTTTACATTCCCTTTTCTGTATAAACCAAACTTAGAATAGTATTACACCAACACGAATTTTAGAGAAAGGATAATTATGCCAGGCAAAGATGAAACCATTGATTTTACTGTTGATCAAACCTCACTCTATCGTGAAGAAGCTTTTACAGATATCCAGGTGGCTTCCGTACGACGCCTTGTTCCGGTGTTCGCGAATGGGAAGGAAGACACCAGCCGCAGCCCTATTTTTATCGGAAGCACCCAGTTGATGAGTCCCCAAGGACCGCTTCCGCTTCAGGCCAAATTACAAGCGAACAATCTGATTGAGGCGTGGGATGTTTTTCCGAAAGCGATGCAAAAGGCGATGGCCGAAATGGTTAAAGAGTTGGAAAAAATAAACGCTGAACAAAAGAAAGAAGAAGAAGAGTCGCGTATTATCGTCCCGGGTAGTTAATTTTTTCGAAAGTTACAAGTTATTTTATAACATGTTGCCCAAATCTGATATGGCATTAAAACTGAGGAAATTATAGAAATATTCTAAGTGCTAATGATTTCAGCAACTTACAAGAACTTATGGCTGACGCGTTATGAAATAACTTGTAACTTTAAACTTAATAACGATTCATTGCGGGCGCTTGCCGTACTATATTCCCCGTCAGTTCGGTTATCTGGGGAATTGTTCGCGCAGATTGGGCCTTTTCCCAATCTAAAGCAGATTGATTCTTTTCATAAAACCATGCCGGTTCATAGCAATAGTCGTTCGCCAATCTTTTTTCTTCCAGTTTCAGACTGAAATAAAGGTAAAGACCGATCACCGGGGTAATCAAACGGGTCTTTAAGCCGAACTCGCGATAGATATTGTGAAGCAATGTTTTCATCTTCCTGGCCAGGGGTTTATTCCGACGAAATCTTTTCGCCATTGCCCAAACGGCGCCTGCATAAGTTGTTCTGAGCGGCTCAGTATCCCACCGATAGCACTTTCGAATGCGTTCATCCGCATAATTTTTATATTTTTGCCAGCCTTTTAGCATGGTTTGAATCAATCGCGCCAGGCTGGGACCATTCAGATCAAAATCACGCTGAAACGCATCCAGAAGGAATTGCTCCTCCTGACCGCCGGAAATATGCTTATGCCGATAGTTAAAACGATACTGCCCATGTGCGTCGGCTACGGGAAATTCGGATTCATCATAGAGGCTGCCGTCCTTTTTATGCTTCTCATACAGCGGCGTTCCCGGATTGGGCGTGTAAAGCATAAACTGATGAAAATCGGTGTCATGGCTAATAGCGTAATCAATTATTTGGTCAATATTTGCAGCGGTATGGTTTTCCATGCCGATAATCGACGAGCCGAGAACACGAATACCGTTATCTTGTAATGACCGCACCAACGCATGCGTGTCAACATCATTTAATTTGCGATACTGGCTCGCTTCACCTTCAAGCCCCATCCAAACCCAGGATATGCCCAGGCCGACAATCTGTTCCATCGTGTAAGATCGAATCACCCGCGCGGAACTGAATACAAACAACGACCAGCTCTTATTACCGGCTTGCATCAATTCGAGCAACCGCAACGCTCTTTTACGGTGCAATAAAAAATTTTCGTCCATAATGAAAAACGAGTGTACCTTCAATTTTTTTTCAATGTCCAGCATGACAGTGTAGAGTTCTTCACCGGTTTCGTAAAAATTGATAAAATTGCCTTTACCGCCGAACAAGGCGGATGTCGAACAAAAATTACACCCTACCGGGCAGCCTACGGAAGGAATTAAAATAGCTGCGGTGTCGCCGGGCTTCTCCCTCAAGGAATGCCCTAATATACGCGTATTATGCGCCGAATAGGTCAAAGGGTGGGTGATGGGCGCATCTGTATCATCGCCGATAAACTCTCTGAACCATTTTATCCCGTCACCTTTGACAATATAATCCGCATCAACCGTTTCCTCAAGCCCGCCTTTGTTGGCGATATGTCCGCCAATGACAATGGTTGCATGAGGAAGATATTGCCGAACAAGCTCACACATTTTTTTGACTTTACCCACATTGGCAACAATCGCGCCAATACCGACAATATCATATTTTTTTTGTTGCAGCTCTTCAACAAAGCGATCAAGGGTGGGGAAATCAAGGAGATAGCAGGGCGCGTTTAAGTTGGCTTGCATCATCATCAAACCGAATGACCGGTGAAACATACGAAGGGAAAAAGCGCCCTGTACTCTTGTCACTTGATTGTGATACAGTTCCATCGGATTGATACTTCGGCTGCCATACTCATCATCCTGAGCGTAAGGGCCGAATACACTTGATAACAAAATTTTGGCGCGTGTTCTTAGGGGATGAACGGGCTTAGGCTTATCCATTTTTTATAGCTCCTTTAATTAAACGTTGGGACATATTCGGGAAATTTTCCCGATTCCTTGTCCGTATACGTATTTAATTAATGGATAAGCCTAAAGGGAGGCAAGACAATTCAGCGGTATTACATTTGTTTTACATAATGGCGCTAAATGCTGATTTGATGGATAATCAAAATTCATGCCAATTTTTGGAATCCTTCATTTGCCGTGTGACACTTTTTTTCGTTCTTACAGGTAAAGGCTGTAGAACGATTTGCAAAATCGTTCTACGTCAAAAAGCGTAAACTATTTTTTGACTCATTTGAAGGATGCCCAAGTTTTCATATTATTGCCCTGAAATTAAAGATGGTATACTTGAAAAGGCCATAATTTTGGATTTTTATTTTGTGATTATCTTATTCAAACCTATGGTGTAGACTTCAGGGTTCAGCCTTTAGCGCAAACATCCTGACACCCGACACCATAAATTGAAAATCACAAATTATAACCTTGCCGAGTATAAAGTCAAAACCTCCTCAGAACGTGGCATGAAAATTGTCAATAAGGGAAAAATCAGTTCGGGACCTTTTAAGACTCACCCCTATTATTGGGCGCCATTTGTATTAATCGGGGAATAATACTGATATTTAAGAAATCGTGACAGAGGCCAGCGATGATTTTCTGTCTCATATTGATAACCATTGTTTTTTTGTATTGGTATCATTTATTATCTGTTGCGGAGCTATTTGAGTGAGAATTTTTTACATAACCCAAGTTCATGCCATAAATTAATATTTTTCTAAAAATCAGCAGGTTATAGCATTGAGAAGATAGATTTGGGCACTACGGAAATTTTTGGGTGTGTTCACAGGCGAGGCAGTTTAATTTCTACAGGATCGTCTTACTTATTTTGCCAGGTCGATGAGGGAGACCCAGCGCATCATAAATTTTAATGTGGCAATCCTCGGGTTTGGCAGTCTTTCGGATATATCGCATCTTACCGTCAGTGCGTTTCATTGAAGTCGTCACTCGATAGTGAGAAGAGAGTCTGTCGCGGATAGTTGACCAGCTATAAGTTATCCCGTGTCTTTTAAGTTTCCGGCGGATCGAATGAAGCACATGATAAGCAAGGACAGTTATAAACAGATGGCCATCGCATCGGAATTCAGTTTGGTGAAACACCGGCCTGAGTCCAAGTTCGGATTTCATCGAACGAAAGGCATTCTCCAAATCGAGAAGCATGTTGAATATATCGAATACCCCTTTCTCATTGGCACCTTCGAGGTTGGATCGAAGCACGTAGTATCCGCTTGTTTCATCTACTTGTTTCATTATCCATTTAATATCAGTCGCTTTGTTCGTTTTCTCATCTTTCTCTACGCTGATCTCATAACGGCGAGCAACGCGATTGAACAGATGTCTTTCCTGGTTTTGCAGGCAGGGCTCGATTTTATCCTTATTTCTGAGCAGCATATCGGAGACTTTATATACCCTATCTTGAGAAAGTGGCTCAAAGCTGGTCTCCAGCAAATCATCGAGGGATGTTTCATTTTGAAGCCACAGGTGTGTGGCACGCTCAGATCTAGGAGCCAGAAGCCTCGCAGCGATCACACCGATGGTTGCCTCAATATCAGCTCGGCTGAAACCTGATTCTTCAAAAAGGCGATCCGATTCGAGTTCTTTGATTGTTTCGAGGATGACGTTTTCTCCGCCTACCGAACGTATCTGCTCACTTTCCAGGCTGTTAATATCTACCGTTTGGAAATCAGGTCAGTTCTGATCCTCTACAGGTTTCGAACCTCTTTGTCCGTGCCTGCGAATAATTTTTCGTGCAAAATATTGGGCGAGTTGCTCTACTTCTTTGGAAACAGAGAAAAGGCCGGTCTGACCGGAAATAATTATATTCTCTATCCGATTCGCAAGTTCTTTCCATTGTTCCTTCGGAAGTTTAAAATCTGTTCCAAGATTCAATACGGG
>JAOZRC010000373.1 GCA_029940345.1 Desulfobacterales bacterium | reverse complement strand
TTGGTAGGGAGGCAATTTTTGTGCCAGAACAAACCAAAATCTGACAACTATACTCTTATTAAGAAGAATCTTTCTTTCATTTGACTTCAGTTCATTATAAAATATCACTTCTTTCTTTTCTATCAATTTGATAGAATGCGTCTTTATCAGGTGTCAAGTTGAAGAACCTGAAAAGTGGCAGTATTTTAGGAAGAAGCGAAAAATTGCCAGAATTACAGTCGCTGTTTAACCGTTCACATCCCCTCTGGTTCCCATGATCCGATGTGGGGATCCCTTTTCTAAAATCGGGTCTGGCCAAATTCTTCACTATCAATAAGTCATTAAATTTAATGTGTTTTAGTGTGACTTACTTGCCAGGTCGGGTGGAAGTGTACGATTACGCCGCCATCATATTGCCTCTTTGACCTGAGACTTAAGTTTTCTATTCACTGCATCTCCGATCCACCCTATTAAAAGAATCCATGCAACGATGATAAGACAGTCTGTTAATTCCGGAAGTTTCCGTGCGACAATAATATCCTGGATTCCACGAATAAACGTGTAGGGCGGATTTAAAAATAGCCAGCGGCGGACAGACTCCGGTATTATCGTTTCCGGATAGATAATAGGCAACGTCCATAACCACAAGGGTAGAATAGCGTTGATAATTTCGGCGACATCAGGAAAAAGCGCTCGAAAGTTAGCGCATATCAGGGTTATTCCAAAGGCTAAAAGTTGTATGGAGAGTAAAAGTGCGGGAAGAAACAATAAAGACCATCCTGGTATTTTATCAAATAGAAACGTAAAGGGTAAAAATAAAAGATAATAAATCACCAGCAGCAATGTCGACGTTAAAACAACCGTGGCCACATAGACTTCCGCGGGAATTGTCATCCGTTTCATATAACGGGAATTTTCGACAAAAGTGTTGCTGCCGCGCCGGATCGTATCAGACAGAATTCGCCAGGCGAGCAACCCGGATGTCAGGTAGAGCACATAACTCTCCTCATGAAAACGTTTCGGGAAAATCCATGAAAAAACGATGGTATACAAAAGAATGGTAACAAGCGGATGCAAGACATTCCAAAAGAGTCCCATCCCTGTGCCGGCATACCGGTAGCGCAGTTCGTTCCAGGCATTATGCCAGATATAGCGGCGATGTTTATATAATGTGGTTAAGAGGATAGGCTTCATTTTTGTCATTTAAAAATAGGTCAAAAAAGAACTTTTCCATTTAGAATCTGGGAACTTACGGATTGGACGTAACTGTTTACGCCCCCTTAAAATATGAGCGTGAAAAAGCTGACTTATTGATTTGAATCCCCCCCACTCGAAACCGAGGAGGGGGAAACGGTTACGTTTAATTCACATGATCAAGGAAAGGCGTAATAAGCGATGCTTTCGAAAACCAAATAGCGCTAGCGTTATTGATGAGCTGATTATGGCCTCTTCGGGAAAGCCTTCTAATGCCTCCAAACGGGCTGGTTCGAAGGTGATATCCACCAACCGTAATATGGGTGTAACTGGCGGACATAAATTTCCTCCTTTGCTATAAACCGCGAATAAATCAATGAAACAAAAATTGCGAATGATTCGGAACACACGGACAGAACGAGGGTGCTGTATTGAAATACCCCGACGACTGCTAATACCGTAAAATTATTTTTCTGAAAGTCCGTAACTGTCATCTTTATAACACTGTTTAATATCATGCATATTGTCCTTTTGTTCAAGGAAAATATCCACGATCCGAGGGTCAAAATGTTTACCCCGCTCTTCTGAAATAATCGTTTCAACTTTTTGATTCCGGAACGCCGGTTTATAGTTGCGTTGACTAGACAAGGCGTCATAGACATCCGCAAGCGCGACGATACGCGCTTCCAGCGGAATTGACTCACCCGCCAGCCCGGCACAGTAACCGCTCCCATCCCACTTTTCATGATGGTACAAAGCGATATTGCGGGCCATCGGGTCTAAGGCGGGATTATTCAGCATATCTCCCCCGATAATCACATGTTGCTTTATGCGGTCAAATTCACCGGTAGTATATAGACCCGGTTTTTTTAAAATAGCGTCCGTAATCCCGACTTTACCCACATCATGAAGCGATGCGAATAGTTTAATGCGTTTCACAAAATCCGTGTCCGCGCCATAGGCCCTGGCAAGGAGCGCCGCATAAGCGCTGACGCGTTTGATATGATTGCCGGTGTCCCCATCATTGGCAAGGTTGGCGTCTTCAAGCGCAGTGACCAATGCGATGGTCACATTTTCGATTTTTTGCGTCTTTTCTTCAACCAGGTGGGTCAGATGCACTTCACGGTCGGCCAACATTTTGTTTTTAAATTTTAGCTCATCCTGAAAGTTTTTAAGCCGTATATGCGCGTTCACCCGCGCCAGCAATTCATCCTTATTAAACGGTTTGGTGATATAATCCACCCCGCCTTGCTGAAAACCGTAAATTTTACTGTCCGCATCCGCTTTTGACGTTAGAAAAATGATCGGAATTTGACGGGTTAGTTCATTTTCCTGCAGCTTGCGGGCAACTTCATACCCATCCGTTTGGGGCATCATGATATCAAGGAGGATAAGGTCCGGGAGCTTATGAGGACTAATTGCCGAAACCGCCATTCCGTCCGCAGCCGTCCAAATCGTGTAATCGGTGTGTTGTGTAAGGATAGCGGCCACCAACTTGCGGTTTTCCAATACGTCATCAATAATTAAAACTGTGCCGCCAGGCGTCATAAAAGCGCCTCAAGATGTTCGATTACAGATGCCAGGACTTCGTCATCAAAGGTTTTCGCTGAATAGTTTAATTGCGCAATAATCGGAGCGATCTGGGCAATTTCCTCCAATTCCGCCAATGCGCCAGCCTGTTCGCGCACCTTTTGAGGGTCAAATATCCGTGTGTTTTCTCTTAATTCGGTCAATGCGGTCGTCACAATTTCAAGAAAAGCAGGCTCTGGGTGAGCGGCCGGAATTTCAGGTGCGGTGGGTGTTGCGACGACTTCCGATTGAAAATATTTTTCAATTCCTGTCTTGACGTCAGCTTTAATCATCGCACGAATTTTAGCTTCCAATTTATCAGGTTGAATCGGTTTCGCTAAATAGTCGTCACATCCGGCTTTTAAATATTGAGCGACATCGTTTGCAGACGTATTGGCGGTGAGCGCGATAACAGGAAATTTTTTCAAATTATTTTGCGCCCGAATACGGGCGATGGTTGCCAACCCGTCCATAACCGGCATCTGTATATCTAAAAGAAGCAAACCATACCTGTTTTGGGACAGCCTTTCAAGCACCTCTTTGCCATTATTGGCAATATCAGCCTTGAAATTCATTTTTCTGAGCAAGCCTTTGAGAAAAAGCTGGTTCACCGGGTTATCTTCTGCCACCAGGATCGTATCATTTTCCGTTTGTATCGGTTCATAACTTAGCGGGGCCGACACCGTATCCGTATACGACCCATCAAAATACGCATCCGGAATAGAAGCCATCACCCGTTGTAGATCAATAAACTGTTTTTTGATTTTTCCGATATCATATCCGTTTTTCACAATTTCCAGGTTGATCCCGGCAGCCAGTTCATATACTTCCGTCATCCCAAGATTACCGGTCACACCTTTAATTTCATGCGCCCGAAATTCAATCGCTTCGGGTTGATTGCGCCAAATCGCATCCCTGAGACGTTCGATTGCGGCGGGGAGTTTCAGCAGATAGGAATGAATAAAGTCCGCAGGTTCAAAGAAATCATTTCCGGTTTCAAGCCATCGACGCACCATGGCTTCCCCCATATCACATTTTTTTTCTTGGGCGGAAGAAGAATCAGGCATGTTATTGATGATATTTGAAAGGCGTTGAGCGGCGCGCCAGATATTACGCAGGCTTTCCCGTCGACTGGCATCAGCTTCATCTCCAAGCAGCAATTCCGTCGAGTCGATAATAATATTTAAAGGGGTCTTGATGTCGTTACTGATATTTGCCAAGCCTATCCCTGGTTCTTTGGAGTTCTTGGGCTTATTGGCCTGTGCGGCTAAATTACCGGCAATTTTCAGTTCCTGTTCCATCATTCGTTTTTGTATGCTTTTTCCTTTAGTACCAACAGACTGCTTTTCCGACTCCTGTTTTTCTAACGCCTTTGGCAATTCAATATCATAAAGATGCCTGCTAGTGAATTATTATCATCTGATACTTACAATTTTTGACAGTGTCAACTTACAATAATAGCGGTGCCTTGATATATCGAAAAGGCATGCCTAGTACTGCAACTCGGAAGTTCGTCCCCCACCCAACTTAGCAGCGGGACAATTTTCAAAATTATCCTACGTCAGTCAGATTGCTATCTATTGTAAGGCAAATTTGGAATTTGCCCATTGAAAATATACTTGGCACGGTCATAATTGGTGATTTTGAAATATGTCTTACGCCTATGAATTAAGGTATTGATCAATTATAAAATCACCAATTATGGCCTTCGCGAGTATATTCAACCTGTGCGATTGAAATAAAATATTCCTTAAAAGCTCCGTGAGAGCGGCATATTTGTAGTACAATGGGACTCTGACGAGATATCAGCCCGTTGATGCTACAAATATGCCGTCCTGACGGGACTCTGAAGGAATTGCACAGGTTGAAATTTGGGGGACGAACTTCCAAATCGCTGTACCAGACCGCTTTCGACCGTTTTGTTTAATTTGCTAATCACATTTTTAGAAACATGCCCGGATTACTGTTTCCCTACGGTTTAGCGCTTGCTATTTTTATTGACTTTCTTTGAATAATGCTGTATAAATTTTATTTAATTTAAAAATTGTTTTTTTCATTGAGGCGAACAAATAAAATATGATTATAAGATTGCAAGCTATTTATTCAAAGCATCGTTTTACAAACCATATAATTCTCCCATCTGATGGTGTGATTTGTGTATGGAATTTAACTCGCACAGTTTTTTCTAAAGAGGGAGAACGGATGCATTAATATCTGTTCCAGTATGTTGTCATTAAAGCCCCTTGCGGTATTAAAACATACTGTAAGGGGCTTTTTTTATTGTCATTGGGAATATTAGCAAACAGGGGCAAATGTAAACCACATCAGTTCTCAATTTATAATTTTAAAGGAAAATTGGTCAAATGAACGCATCATGTATCGTTTTAAATGCCGATTACACATTTCTCGGCACAGTTTGCTGGAAAAGAGCCGTCAAATTGGTGATGGCCAATAAAGTAACAGTTTTAAAATACTCGGATAAGGTCGTGCGATGTGTTGAAAAAGCGTTTAAAGTGCCAGCCGTTATTGTCTTGTTAAAAATCGTTCGCATGGTTTATCGGAGCAAAGTTCCTTTTTGTAAGAAAAACGTTTTAGTCCGAGATCAACACCGATGCGTGTATTGTGGTTTTCAAGGTAAAAACTTGACGATTGACCATGTGACGCCTTTATCCAAAGGTGGTGCAACTGATTTTGATAACTGCGTTGCCTGTTGTAAACCCTGCAACACCAAGAAAGGCTCCCGGACACTCAGCGAGATGAGAATGCACCTGAAAAAGCGTCCGTTTCAACCCACTATTTCTGAATTTATGCGTCTGAAATTAAAAAGTTCGGGAATTTATGAGTACCTTTCCGAATTGGGAATTTATTAGAAGCTTGAAATGACGGATAATCAAAATTCATGCCGCGTTTTGGCATCCTTCATATAGGTCTAAAAGCAGTTTACACTTTTTTCGCAATGTGGCACCGTAACAATTTCAGTAGACTTTCAGTTGGTACAGCGCGAGTTTGCAATCTGAAAGAATGCGTTACGATTCATCACAGGCACCTGAAGCTAACATTACTGGTAAAAGTG
>JAOZRC010000372.1 GCA_029940345.1 Desulfobacterales bacterium | reverse complement strand
GAACCGCTCTCACGCTTTTGCAGCCGATTTAAGACTTTTCAAACAGGCTCTTAAGCAAAAGACCGAAACAGATGAAAAACCCAGACAGAAAAACAGTGTCAGAACTTGAAAAGCTCCCCAATATTGGCAAAGCCATAGCAAAAGACCTCCGATTCATCGGCATTGATCATCCGGATAAGCTGATTGGAAAAGATCCATTCGCTCTATACGAAGCGCTTTGCGCCAGAACTGGGAAAAGACATGATCCTTGTGTTATTGATGTATTTATGTCAGTTGTCTGTTTTATGGAAGGCGGCGATTCTCTTCCTTGGTGGTCATTTACCGAGGAACGCAAAAAGCATATTGCCAAAACTGAAAGTAATAAAAAACGTAATTGATATTCGGCTGCTAAACAGATCACGGCAGCAAAATTTTAACTGATAAATAAAGGAGCAGTTTTATGGCTAAAAAAATGAAAACAATTGATGGCAACACCGCAGCGGCGTATGTCGCGTACGCCATGAGTGATGCGGCGGCTATTTATCCGATCACCCCGTCATCGCCCATGGGCGAATTGTGCGATGAATGGGCGGCCAACGGTTTGAAAAATATTTTCGGCCAGCCGATGTTAGTGCGCCAATTGCAATCCGAAGCCGGCGCGGCCGGCACGGTGCATGGCGCTCTGGCCGGCGGCGCGTTAACCACAACCTTCACCGCCTCACAAGGGCTGCTTTTAATGATCCCCAATATGTACAAAATGGTCGGTGAGTTGCTGCCCGCCGTATTTCATGTTACAGCGCGCGCCATCGCCGGACATGCCCTTTCCATTTTTGGCGATCATCAGGATGTCATGGCCGTACGCCAGACCGGTTTCGGACAGTTGGCTTCGGCTTCGGTTCAGGAAGCCATGGACTTGGGCCTGGTGGCGCATCTGTCAGCAATCGAAGCCAGTGTTCCGTTTATTCATTTCTTTGACGGTTTCCGCACCTCCCATGAAATTCAAAAGGTCGAGATGATCGACTACGAAGATATGGCCAAGCTGGTCAATCAGGAAGCGATTGCCGCCTTCCGAGCGCGCGCCGCTAACCCCGAACGACCCGAACTAAGAGGCACGGCTCAGAACCCGGATATCTATTTTCAGGGCATTGAAACCGCCAATTCCTATTATATGAAAGCGCCGGAAATTGTTTTGGCGAACATGCGAAAAGTCAGCGAACTCACCGGACGCAGTTACGGTTTGTTTGATTATGTCGGCGATCCCAAGGCTGAAAAGGTCATCATTTCAATGGGGTCTTCCTGCGAAACCATTGAAGAAACAGTCAATTACCAAGTCAATCAGGGTGCTTCTGTCGGTCTGGTGAAAGTACGTTTATACCGTCCTTTTGCGGCTGACGCCTTCTTCCAAGCCCTTCCTGAAACCGCACAAGTCATCACCGTATTAGACCGCACCAAAGAAAAAGGCGCGTTAGGCGATCCGCTCTATACAGATATTTGCACCGCCTTTATGGAACGCGGCCAGGCATATAAAAGTAAGACGATTGTCAACGGACGCTATGGTCTTGGCTCCAAAGAATTTACGCCCAGCATGGTCAAAGCGGTGTTTGACAACATGGACGCTGATAACCCGCGCAACCATTTCACCGTGGGAATCAATGATGATGTAACTGACACATCCCTGCCTGTGGAAACCGGTTTTGACGTCGCACCGGCCGGTACGGTGCAGTGTAAATTCTGGGGATTGGGCGCCGACGGCACGGTTGGCGCGAATAAAAGCGCAATTAAGATCATCGGCGATCACACCGATATGTACGCCCAGGCCTACTTTGCGTATGATTCCAAAAAATCAGGCGGCGTCACCATGAGCCACTTGCGTTTTGGCCATACGCCGATTCAATCCACCTATCTGATTGATGCGGCTGACTATATCGCCTGCCATAAATCCAGTTATGTGGATGTGTATGATTTGCTGGAGGGCATCAAAGATGGTGGCGTGTTTGTGCTGAATTCTTCATGGACCGCCGAAGAGATGGACACCTATCTGCCAGCGGCCATGCGTCAGACCATTGCTGACAAAAAGATCAAATTTTATAATATCGACGCCGTCAAAATTGCTACCCAGGTCGGACTTGGCGGACGCATCAATATGATCATGCAAACCGCTTTTTTCAAACTGGCCAATGTGATTCCAGTGGATGAGGCCATTTCTTATCTGAAAGATCAAATAAAACAATTGTTTAGCAAAAAGAGCGAAAAAATTGTTACCATGAACTGGGATGCTGTTGATAAAACGCTGGAAAATTTGATAGAAATCAAATATCCGGATTCATGGGCCGATATTTCAGGTGATGATCAGGCGGCATCAGATGAACCCGCTTTTGTAACTGATGTGATGCGTCCCATGCTAGCCCAACAAGGCGACAAATTGCCGGTGAGCGCGTTTACCAAAGACGGCCTTTTTCCGGTTGCAACCACCCAGTATGAAAAACGTGGCGTAGCCATTCAGGTACCGGAATGGGTTATCGACAACTGTATCCAATGCAACCAGTGCGCGATGGTGTGTCCCCATGCGGCCATCCGTCCGGTATTATTAACCGATAAAGAGTTAGCCGCCGCGCCATCCGGTTTTAAAGCCAAAAAAGCGCTTGGCAAAGACCTCAAAGGCTATCATTTCCGTATGCAGGTCAACACCTTAGACTGTATGGGATGCGGCAACTGCGCCGATATATGCCCGGCTAAAAAACCGTCACTGGTGATGAAACCGCTGGGAACGCAAACCGAAACGGAAGTCGCTAACCACAAATATGCGGTGAAATTGCCGGTGCGGGACAATTTGGTGAAACGCACCACGGTCAAAGGCAGCCAGTTCGTACAACCGTTGCTTGAGTTCTCCGGAGCCTGTGCCGGATGCGGTGAAACGCCTTATGCCAAACTGCTCACCCAACTGTTCGGCGAACGCATGGTGATCGGCAACGCCACCGGATGCTCCTCCATCTGGGGAGGCAGCGCGCCTTCCATCCCATACTGCGTCAACAAAGACGGTTTCGGTCCGACCTGGGGCAACTCCCTGTTTGAAGACCCGGCGGAGTTCACCTACGGGATGTTTTTAGCCGATATTCAACGTCGCCAAAAACTGGCCGAACTTGCGCAAGAAGCATTAGATGCGGATATCCCCCAGGATGTCAAAGACGCCCTGCAAGGCTGGTTGGATAATAAGCAAGACCCGGATGGGTCTCGTGAATATGGCGATCAGTTGAAAGCGCTTCTGCCAAATCACAAGGATAACGCCCTGTTAAGTGAAATTACTGATATGTCTGAATTGTTCACCAAAAAATCTTACTGGATTTCCCTGGGTGACGGTTCCGCGTATGACATCTCTTACGGCGGCATCGACCATATTATTGCGACAGGTGAGGATATCAATATCATCGTGTATGACACCGAGGTCTATTCCAACACCGGCGGCCAGTCTTCCAAAGCCACGCCAACCGGGTCGGTGGCCAAGTTCGCCGCTTCCGGCAAAAAGACCTGTAAAAAGGATTTGGGCGGTATGGCCATGACTTACGGCTATGTGTATGTTGCCAATGTGTCCATGGGCGCCAACAAGCAGCAATTAATGAAGGCGTTCACCGAAGCGGAAAGCTACGATGGCCCTTCCCTGATTATGGCCTACTCACCGTGTATCAACCACGGTATTTTAAAAGGCATGGGCAAAGCCCAGGAAGAATCCGATCTGGCCGTGAAATCCGGTTACTGGCCGCTTTACCGCTATAACCCGGTCTTAAAAGAACAAGGCAAAAATCCGTTTATATTGGATTCCAAGAAACCGGACGGCAGCTTACAGGAATTTTTAGCCGGTGAAGTAAGGTATGCTTCCTTGAAAAAAACTTTTCCCGAAGAATCGGCGAAATTAGCCGCCCGTCTGGAAGAGGAATACAATGCCCGTTATGCGAAGCTTCAAATGTTAGCGGACCCGGAATCTGTTTTGAAATCGAAAATTGAGGAGGAAAAAATGCAAGATCAACCAACGGATGAGGGTAAAGAACAACCCAAAGATCAGGAACCGTTGCCGGTGTGCGAATTGCCGGGCGGCGCCGAAGACACCCGTAGCGGTGACCAAGGCGAACCTTGTGATGATGGCAGGGGTGGAAATATTTAGCCTCTCTCATTAAAGCGCCGGAGTGCAAGCTTCAGCTTGCAATGTTTGGCTGGCGACGACGCAAACTGCCATGCCAAAATACATCATCACTCTTTCAATATAACCGTTCACCCCCCTTAAGCGGAACGGCTTTCCGCTCTACATGATCGCGCCATGCGTGAGTTTGTAGCGCGGGAAGCTGTCCCGCGTTAGTTTGAACGTAGGGGGGAGTGAACGGTTACCTTTGAATCATATTAGCCAGCCTGTTCCCTACTGATAGCCACGCCAAATTCCGCGCCTTGCTGATCGGCATCAATTATCATAATACCGGCATCCCACTTTTATCAGGAGCGGTTAATGATGTGGAAGACCTCTATGCTTTTATGACCGGGACCCTTCATATTCCCTCATCATCTAACCGCGTACTTAAAGAAAAACAGGCCACCCGCGCCGCGATTCTGACAAACATTCAAACATGGCTGATTGACGACACGCAGCCGGGCGATGCGGTCTTTTTCCAATATTCCGGACACGGCTCACGTTTCACACCTTCCTTAATCTTTACCAGAAACCCCGGCATCTTCAAAAGAAGCCATTTCACGCATTATTTTGCAAGCAGCGGCGACCACATCAATTGTCAAGGCGGCACCCGTACCTTCCCCCAGACGCATTTTAAGATCAATCACCGGTTCAAGGCCGAGATGGGCAAGGGCGGCCTGTTGGGCGTTTTCCACGGAGCGATGGCCCGCAATGAGATAGCCGCGGATATCCGGTTGAATCAAAGATGCAATCAATCCGGCCGCTGTTGAAATGACGCCGTCAAGAACAATCGCGGTCTTTTGAGAAGCGGCGGCCAATACGGCCCCTGCGATGCCGGCGATTTCATATCCGCCGATTTTGCGTAAAATATCAAAACCGTTTTCAGGGTTTGGCTGTTGAAATTCAAGCACTTTGGCGATAATCGCGGCTTTGTGTTCAACCCCCTTGTCATCCAGACCGGTTCCCCTGCCGGCTGACTGCTTCGGGCTGATTCCGGTTACGGCGCAGATAATCGCCGAGGCTGAGGTGGTGTTGCCAATTCCCATTTCTCCCATACCGACAATATCTATCTTGCCAAGGTCGTGTTCGGTCAGGAAGACATCCATACCGTTTTCCAGCGCCAGGATCATTTCGGCATCAGTCATCGCTTCCTGAACGGCAAAATTGCGGGTTCCTTTGCGCACTTTTTTTTTCAGAAGTTTAGGATGGTCATCAAAATCGGCGCACACGCCCATATCGACTATACGGATATCAATCTCATTATGGCGACACAGTACATTGATCGCCGCTCCGTCATTTAGAAAATTCAGCACCATCTGTCCGGTCACTTCAGACGGAAAGGCCGATACGCCCTCCTCGGTGATGCCATGATCACCGGCAAAGACAAAAAGCGCTTTGCGATCGATTGCAGGGTTCAAATCATTTTGAATCAGGCTCATTTGAAGCGCCAGTTCCTCAAGCGTACCCAGCGCTCCTGGCGGTTTGGTCTTATTGTCAAGCTTGTGTTGCGCCGCCGCACGCTTTTCCGTATTGAGCGGTTCAATTTTGTGTAATAGCCGTTTTAAGTCATCGGATAACATGTCTGTGCTCATCGGTTTCTCCTTATAATTATTCCTTAGAGCCTGTTTGGAAAGTCGTGATCGAAGCGAAAAAGTGTGAGAGCGAGG
>JAOZRC010000015.1 GCA_029940345.1 Desulfobacterales bacterium | reverse complement strand
GACCCTATTTAATTGATGATAAACTTGGCGGGCAAAGCGTTTGAAAGGGTGCCACCATGAAATTTGGTATGGCGAACTGACTCCCAGCCATCCCTGGGACTCATCGGTATTATCAATGGAAATAATGCGCACCGGTGTTTGTCGCCATTTGGGGGATAGTGTAACTGCTATTTCGCGCCAATTTTCACCCGGATTGAAAAGGGCAAAAAAAAGTTTCTGATCTGTTCCTATCTGTTCTAAATAGACATTAATGTCGGGATGCAGAGGATAGCCTGCGATAAACAGCCCGACATGCGGGGGAGCTATAAACGGCGCTGAAATCAGGCCGCCGGTTTTTTTACCGTTTTCTGCCCAGGATGAAAAAAACGCTAATCCGTCCTGTTCCATAATATGTGCCACCTCCCCCCGTTTATGGCCATCGGTGCTTTCTTTCATAAACGCATTTTCAACAGACCAATCACCCAGACCGGATAATAAAGGACGGTGTTCAACCTTCTCTATAGGGAATAAACGGGCCAACCAACGGAATTTGGTATTTACAGGCCAGATAAACAGGTTTTGAAATCGTACAGTGACCGAATCACCATGAACCCTGGCCGCACCCAGCAATGACAAAATCGGATGGTCCATTTTGATAGCATAAGTCATGCGATGGTTTTCGCTATTATCAATGGTCCAGGAGAGATGCGTAGGTGACCAGGTTACACTTAGGTGATGCACCCCAGCGTCTTCAAACGCAGGCCGGGAGGAATCCCAATACCCCATAAGTGGCTTGCCGTAGGCGAGACCCTCAGCCATCACGCTTACTTGCTTTGAATACGCATCCGTATCATGTACAAATCCCAGCGAAATATGATTGGCTTCATCGTTTTGAAACTGAAGATAAACTTTGTAACCCGAACCTCTTCCATACGCTCCGTCGGCTCCCAATGCGACAAGATCGACCTCCAGACACCCTGACCCAGGCAAACGCCGGTTCATAACTGCTCCGGCCTGATAATTCACAGTGTCTCCCGTTCCCCAAGCTTCGCGGGAAACCCTGAAACCCCCGACCGTCACGGCACCGGTTTTATCATCAACGAACGCCCCAAGCCCACCGGGCACATCCCAGGTTCTGGCAGCCAGTCCTTGACATACAAAAGCTTGGGGATTGATCTTAACCACGCGGCCTTTCCCAGATATATCATCGTTAAATACAGACAATTTGAATTTTTTCAGTCGCGGAATATCTTTTTTAATCATCTGTTTTCCAGGAAAAGCAGTGATAAACTTAAAAAAATTCAGGTCATTATTTTCGTTCAAAACAGCCTGTTGGGCATGGCGACGTATGAGATGGTCCCGCTGCACAGCCTTTATACATGAATAACCGGTCCAGTTAAAAAAAATAATAATCACTGTCAGCGCTACGATTTTAAAACCTTTTATCGATCTCTTGCGAAGTGTAATGATAAGCGTCAAGATCGCTAAACGATAAACAACGGCTATCTTCGGGGATTCACTGTCAGAGTATGTTTTTTTTATTCTTAAAGAATAGAGCTTATAGACAATGGCTATCCAAACAAAAATTGCCACCGTAACATAGCGTGAGGCGCGAGCCTGTTCAAGGCCGAATTCAGCGCGCCCGATGGCCGTTAACAAGGCGCATAAAATGCCGTAGAGACCCAGTATATAAAAAAAAGAGAGCGGTTTAAATTCAGTCCATGAACGATTTTTAAGGTCTTGCATCAGGAAAAACAAAAACAGAACAAGGCCAGACACACCAAACCATTTGGCAATCAGAAACGTCTCGGCCATCACGATAAATTTAGGGTTCAGCGTAAACGGATTGCCAATATAGACGGCCATGTATGCCAATACTGCCAGCGGGTCATTCAGACAATATAACAAGCTGGGATGGCCTGGCGGGTTTTGATAGTTAAACAGGTAAACGGCTATCACACCGCCGGATAACAGTATCCAGCCTCCTATTAAAAGAAAGCCGTATTTCGGTTTTGCTTTGATGTTGGCAACGATAAGCTGACCCAGCAAGATGGGCCAATACAAAACTCCGGAAGACAATGAAAACGTAGCAACAACGCCACATCCTGATAATAATAAAAAGGTTGTAAATTTCATGGTAAAGTTGGCAATCAGATAAGCGCCCAGCACCACTGCTGCAAGATTCAAAAACCATTGCACTTGAAAACCCCAAAACCAATTTTCATACTGCGAAATTGAAAAAATAAAAAACGCATAGATGATCTTCAGCCATCTATCCTTGTGCTGAAGATGTAAGGCGGTCTTGTTTTTATGAATATGCCTCCAAATTATCCAATAGATCAGACTTGCGATGCAAATATTGGCAACCATCAGGTATTTCACATTATAATGAGTCAGGAGGCCAAGCCCTATAATGATCAGTTTTGGGAAAAAAATTCGGTGTTCATTATGTTGTTGCCATAAATCATCGAACATCAGATCGTGAAAGTGGATGCGTTCAAATAAATAAATAATGTTCCATTCATCGAAATAGGGAATATTGACAGCATAAGTATGCAGCAAAAACAGCAACAGTCCTAGCGGGAAAAAACAGAGCAGAATAGTGATGAAACGGGGCGGATTTTTTAAAAGGGTATGCGGTGCGGTCATGTTATCAGTGTTTCACATTCAGGATCGTTTTTGGAAAGCACATAAAGGAAATACAATAATGCTGAAAATCCGATACAGGCCGTCACGGTCATAAAATAATTCATCAGCGGTGAATAGGGATACACCCATAGAATGCCAAAATTAATGATATGGTAAAACAGCAGAGCGTATAATGACCATCGCGGTAATTCCGAAACCAGGATTGCCAGGCCGCAAAACAGTAAAATCATGGTGGCATAAGAGCCTTGATGGATAATGGTCGAGCCAGGTATGAACATGAATAGCTCCCAGACCAGGATTGCGATGCCGACCACCGGAAACACGGTTTTTAAAGCGGAATTCAAGACGTATTTGTTTTTTTTACGAAAAATTGATTGAAAAAATACCGGGATTAAAACCAGCCAGCCGCTGTTAAGAACGCCTAAAGCATTTAACGTAAAAAAAAATTCTTCCGTCTTTTTTTGTTTGATGGTTTTGCGGTCAAACCGGGGCCAAGAGAAAAAAACATCGCCAATAAGGGTTTTGAAGTTTTCCTGTTTATTACGGAGATACTTGCGCCAGTTTAATTGGGAATAGGAATCCCTGAGCGTTTGAATGACGTTGCGGCCATCAATCGGGATAACGCCGGCGATATGCCATTTAACCAGTCGGTTTCCCGGTGGTTCGTAGAATTTTTGATAGGCCAGCCATGGCGTGAGGAAAAGAATAAAAGTGATGCCTCCCAGGATAATCCGACGTATACCGGGAAAACAGGATGGCCATAGCAAAACCAACGCGATTGCGATAAGCGTAAATATTCCGCCGCCATGGCTTAACACCCCCAGCGCGGCCAGAGCGGAAGCCAGAATTATGCGTACATCGCCATACGCTGCGTCTCCTTGCGGACGTCCGAGAAGGAGAATAAAAGTCCCTATGACAAACGCACCGGCCAGCAACTTGGGCCAGACATAAACGGAGTTAAGTAAAAAAAAACCTGAAAAGATTAAAAACGTAAAAATAACTGCGATTTTAAAAAATGACAGTTTCAGATTGCGGCTCAAACTCCATACCGCCGGAATCCAAGCGCACTGTGCGATGGTCGCAATCAGTTGATAATGAAGTTGTTTATCGCCAAACAGGGAGCCGAGAAAACGTTGCGATAATACAATGCCTGTCTGTAGTGGCGGACGGTCACTGCTTAACCAGTCGCCGAAAATCAGGCGCGGGTCTTTTCCGGCAAACAAACGTTCTGAAAAGAAATAGGGAATGATGTGATCGGGAGGCAGAAGAGGAACAAACCGGTTGGCTGCGGCACGGTGAACATCGCCAGTG
The DNA here is from genome assembly GCA_029940345.1 of Desulfobacterales bacterium. Taxonomy (GTDB): domain Bacteria; phylum Desulfobacterota; class Desulfobacteria; order Desulfobacterales; family JAUCGF01; genus JAUCGF01. The sequence continues at coordinate 16,387 of JAOZRC010000015.1, read as the reverse complement.
TTATATATATAAAGTAGGGCCAGATAAAACAATCCTACTAAGATGAGGATTCCTAGCGGTCGTGATATATCTGATTCAGTCAATGCTTTGTAAATCGTCTGGCGCGTATTTGGAAAAAAGCAGATATAAAGAGCGCCCAGCATGTAAAACATACTTAACGTTTTACCCAAGCCGGAATTCAGGAAATAGACCCAAAAGATCAGATACCCACACAAGGCGCTAAAACCAAACGCCAATAAAAGAGAAAAAGAGGAGTCACAGATTCGTTTGGCAGTCAATTGTGAAGAGATGAATAGGCCAGGGACGATAAAGAAAAAGAGCGAACACAGGTATAGCGGAAGCAACCTTATCAAAAGAAATAAATGGTGCTTATGGCGTTCCAGATGATAGCGCCAAGTGATTTGAAATGGAGAACTGACACCTAACCAGCCATAGGGAGACGTAGTGTTGTCAACGGCAACAATACGAACCTGGGTTTGTTGCCATTGAGGAGGCAAACACAGTGTGATTGCGGTCCATATTTCTCCCGGATCAGAATCAGGAAAAGTAATACGCTCACCGGTGTCAAGCTGTTCAATATATAATTTATTCTTATGATTACACGGATAACCGGCTACAAAAATGCCAATAGTAGGCGGTGCCGTGAATACCGTTGAAATCAACCGTCCGGTGTTAGGGTCGCCTCCCGCCCAAGATCCCCAAAGTAAAATTCCTTTGATTTGTTGCATGACGCGCAGTAGATCACCCTTATCAGTTTTAAAATTGTCACTTTTATATTCCCCGTTGATAATGAATTTGTTTTCAGCGCGCCATTGATTTTGTTCCGTTAATATGGCCGGATATTTCACGATTCTAAAGGCAACGCCACAAACTGACAGAACGGCAAGGAAGGCGATAATCAAGACTACAAATTTAGCATAAGATTTCATGATATCAGACAACTACTCCGCTTTGTCACCTTATCTCCCGGTTGTCCAAAGCCGATAATTGAGTGATTTTATGATAATCCCCCACTGCGAGCCACTTTTCAATCAGACAGTAAAGTACGATAAACAGGTAACGACTGCCCATCTCTTTCAATTTCAGTTTGGACTCACCGGTTTGCCGATTGGTCCATGAATTGGGCGTCACCGTGTAGGAATACCCCCGTGTAATGGCTTTAAGGGGCAATTCGACGGTTAAATTGAAATGGTGGCTAAGAAAGGGCTTGAGGCCTTCGACAGTTTCACGGCGGTACATTTTAAATGCGTTGGTCGTATCGTTATAGCGGATTCCGAATAGCACCTGGATGAACAGATTGGCCATGCGGTTCACGATCAATTTGAATTTGGGATAATCGAATGTTTGGCCTCCTTTACTAAAGCGTGACCCGAAGACACAGTCATAACCTTGTTCCATGATGTGAAAAAATTTGATAATATCTTCAGGCGCATCGGAGCCATCCGCCATAACGATGGCAACCGCATCGCCTGTAAAATTTTCCAGGCCGTAACGCACCGCAAAGCCGAATCCGTTTTGATAGGGATTGTTAATATAGAAAATTTCGTCGCATTCAGCGCTTAATCGCTTTAAAATTGTTTCGGTGTTGTCCGTACTGTTATCATTGACTACCAGGATTTCGGTACGGATGGCTTCACGGCGAAGCGCAAAAAAAAGGCTGTAAAGGGTTTTTTCAATGCAGCCTTCTTCATTATGCGCCGGAATGACAACAGACAATTTCATGGACATCTGAATTTACCGTTTCTCAAGGCCATTAAAAATTTGCCGCAAAATATCTTCAAGGTTATACTTGAAATCCCAATCGGGATAGTGGTGCTTGAATTTGGAAACATCGCTAATCCACCAGATATGATCGCCAATCCGATTTGTTTCCGCATAAGACCATGCCATCTTTTTCCCGGTAATGCGTTCACACAAAGCAATGGCTTCCAACATCGAACAGTTTGACCAGCGGCCGCCGCCGGCATTGTACACCTCGCCTTTGCGCGGATTTTTGAAAAAATGCCAAAACATATTCACCAGGTCATAAGAGTGAATATTGTCTCTGACCTGCTTCCCCTTATAGCCGAACACCGTATAATGATCACCTTTGATAGCGCATTTCATCAAATACGCCAAAAAACCGTGCAGTTCGGCACCGGAATGGTTGGGGCCGGTCAGACAACCGCCGCGAAAACAGGCGGTGTGCATATCAAAATAACGTCCGTATTCCTGAACCAAAATATCAGCGGCTGCTTTGGATGCGCCAAACAGACTATGTTTGCATTGATCAATGCTCATAGACTCATCAATGCCGTGTTTGGCGTATGGATGGGGTTGCCCTAATTCCCAACGCGTCTCATGTTCTTTCAAAGGCAAAAAGTTTGGCGTATCACCGTAAACTTTGTTGGTCGAGCAAAAGATAAAAACCGCTTTAGGCGCGTATTGACGCATCATTTCCAACAACACCAAGGTGCCGTCAGCATTCACACTGAAATCAGTGAATGGCTCGCACGCCGCCCAATCATGAGATGGCTGCGCCGCGGTATGGATAATTAATTTGATGTCAGAGGAGTATTCGGTAAAAAGGTTCGCCATCGCCTTTTCATCACGTATATCAGCGTCTATGTGGCAGTATTGCTGAATTTCTGATTTGAGTCGGGCAACATTCCAGGCCGTGGAAGCTTCTTTACCGAAAAAATATTGGCGCATATCATTATCAACACCAACAATTTCAAATCCTTTATTTGCAAAAAAAAGCGCCGCTTCAGAGCCGATCAGCCCTGCGGAACCGGTAATAAGTGCTACATTCATTGTTTAAAGCTCACTCCTTGTATACTGAACTGATTTTGATCTTTCCAGAACAGCGAAGTGTAAGCCTCAGCTTATGGGTGATACCTGGAAAAACCAAAATCAGAATACAATACTCAGCTATTCCAGGATCGGTCTAAGCATCTCTTCATATTGACATAACCAAGCGTAGATATCTGATAAAATCAGATCAATGTTTTTGCGGGACTTCCACCCTGTGCGATCGCGCACCCTGCGATTATCGCTAATATAATATGGAATATCCGCTGCCCTGGTTTCAGGAGCAGAGGTGATGTTCAGTTTGTTTCCGGTAATCTCCTGACACAACGTTGTCAATTCTGATAGAGAAACACTGTTCGCCTGTCCGCCGCCCACATTAAAGACCGAACCGTTCAACTCATCCAGACATTCTATCTGGGTTCGTAAAAGATCGTACAAGTCATCAATATGCAAGATATCCCGTACCTGTTTGCCTTTGCCGTCATAACCTATATATGAGAGGCGACCGCGCCATAAATGTTTTGCCATCCACAATACGACAAAGCCCTGATCTGTTTTGCCCATCTGCCACGGACCGGTCAGCACGCCGCAACGGTTAATAACACCTCTGATCTGGTACGCAGCAATATATTCCTGGAGCATCAATTCAGCGCACAGCTTGGTTGCGCCATAAATCGAACGCACGCCAGTCAACGGAAAATCTTCGCTAAACCCGTACGCGGACACTCCGCTGCGATTCAAACCAGGGGCCAACGCAAACCGCGTCTTTTTTTGAAGATAATCCAATTGGTTAATCACTTCCATGGGATAGACACGGCTGGTTGACAGGAACAGCATATCCGCACTACGCCGGCGGCATATTTCCAGGCAATTGAGGGCACCGTCCAGATTGGTCTGATTTAAATAAATCGGTGAATTACCGTAACCGGCAAGCACGGAAGGTTCGGCCGAACATTCGATCATCAGATCGAATGCGCCGACGCGTTCAAGGTCATCAATGACACGAATATCGCCGTGTACGAATTCCACACCATTATCGCGCAGCCGCGGTAAGGTAAGTTCGGTGCCGCGACGATAGAGATTATCAAGCGAAATGATATGCCAGGAGGGATAATCGCGTTTAAAAGAGATGGCCAGATTGCTTCCCACAAAGCCGGCACCGCCCGTAATTAGTAATTTTTGCATGGTTGATTCGCTTCGCCGGATCAGGGAAAGGCGTAATAAGCGATGCCTTCGTACTGCCAGACGTCACTTGCATTGTTAATGAGATGATTTTTCTCATTTTCATCAATAGTGAAGAGATGCACCATTAAAACCGGACCGTAAAAACGATAGACGGGCAGTGTTCCCTGCTGATAACCGTTTGGGACATAGAAGGCGGGGTTTTCATATCGCCAGACATCTGCGGCGTTTTCAACCAGATACTCTTTTTCGTTTTCATCAGTGGTGAAAAGATGCGTCTGTAAACCTTCACTGTAAAAGCGATGAACGGGAATTAAACCGTTTTCGGAATTCGGATAGGCGTAATAAGCGATGCCTTCATAACGCCAGACCTCATCCGGAAAGTTCTCAATGATAAAATTTTTCTCATTGGAATCGATTGTAAAAAAATGTTTCTTTAAAAGCCCACTGTAAAAGCGATACACCGGAACCGTGGAAGGTTCGGTTGGCGGCGGTTCGGTCTCTGCGACTTCATCCGCGCCAATATCAGGCGTAACGCCGCGCTGTTCACCATCAAAGTCATCCGTTACCGATGGCAAATGAGTTGCCTGGTCGATGGCTTCCGTAGCGGTTGATTGCAAATGCAAATTGCCGCCGGCCGCGTTATTGACAAACCAATCAGTCTCCGCATCGGTGATATTGCCGTTCATGGAAGCCGTTGCACCATCACGATCATGGAAAATGTCCATGTTGGTAAGATTATAGGCGAATGTGCCGTTGCTTTCCGAATAGCGCGCCTCAATGCCCCAGGTCAGGCCGGAGACAGGGTTTAACAGGATCACCGAATTATGCGCTACGAGCCAGTTTTGCGCATGAACCATTTCAATGGCTGTATCGTGGAAAAGGCTGGCGTAAATGAAATTGTTGCGCACAATGCCGCCAGTATGATCAATGCCGCTATGGCTGGCATCTCCGAAACTGATGCCCCGATAGCAGTCAAGCAACAGGTTACGTTCCACAAGCGTGTCTAATGAACCCGACCAGAACAGGATTGCCGGACCGCCGTCTGAAGGGCCGCGGATACGGCGAAATTCGTTATCACGCACTACCCAACGAAGGGTTTGGTGGGCGCTGATACCATTGGTATAATTATCCGATGCACTGGTTGTGTATTCCAGGCGAGAGCAGGCCAACAAGCCATCTTCGCTGCCGTTGCTGCCATCAGTGGGAGGATTGACTTTAACCAACTGGTCACCGATATCCAGGATATGCAAATTATACAATTTAGGACGGTCGCGCCCCTGGATGGACACCCCATGATCATTGGCATTGCGAATGGTCAGGTCGGCAATGGTGACATCATCTCCATCAACGAGAATGCCGAAATAGCCCCCATCCATGCCGCCAAAATCCAGGATAACATCGCCTCGATTGCCAGTGCTGCCCCGCAGAACAATACCGTCATTAACAACATGAAGGTACTCCTGCATAGAATAGGTTCCTGCCTGGATCATTATGGTGGTGTCAGGCGCGGCACTGGAAGCCTGCAAGCGCAGTTCAGCTTCAGTGTTCACGGTAATAACCGTCCCTGTTGGCGCTGCCAAAGGGGGACATGAAGCAGCGGCTAAAGCTGCAACAGGCCCGTAACAAACAAGTAAGATTAAGATAAGGTTTATTAAAATCACATTGACAATTGGGTTCACGAAAAACGCAGATTTGCTTTTCTTCATCGTTCTTCCTCCTTTCCTAAATTAAAAGATTTTGATGTACTGATTTGATTTTAATGTTTCACAGAATAGCGGAGTGCGAACTTCAGCTTGCGAGTGCTACCTATAAAATCAAAATTGGAATTGGAATACTATCATTGGATTGGATTGCGGCGCATATAGAAAATGACCAATTTATCGGCTATTTTTGTAAAAGTCAATACTTAACTCGTCAGTTACAAGTTTCAAGTGGTTCCGTGTATCAAGTTTTTCGACCTGTGCGATTGAAAATTTCGTAGGGTGGGCATCACCGGAAATCAAACCCTGTCATTGCGCCATTCTTTGTCGGTGATGCCCACCATTTCGATAAAACCGGTGGGCAAAGGCCGTTTCCCTTGACAAAGTACGTCGGTTTGCCTACTCATCATCAATAAACCGGGTGAGTACCAAAACGTTGCCCACCCTACATTTTATATTAATTGCACAGGTCGAATTTTTTTATTCTGAATTCATCATTTTTTTTGACCAAAAAAATGACGCAGCCATTGACAGCTTAATCGGCCAAGCGAAATTTCGGGCCAATCCCGTGATAATGCACGATCAATGGCATCAAGGGAGAGTTTGGTGTGTTTGCGAATTTGTTTACGTTTTTTCAGCATGGGCAACACATACTTTAATGACGCCAAAGTTCCTTTTAAATAGGTTCTCGAAAAACAGAACGCCAAAAAATAAAACAGCCATCCGTATGTAAGCGATGCCAAATGTTTGACAATCAAAATGAAAGGGATATTTTTCAGAAAAAGGAAAATACGATTACGCGCAATAAGGAAAATATAGTGTTCATGCGGCAAAGCACTGCCATGGCCCACATGAAACACTTTTGCCGTGGGGACAAACAGACACCGATAGCCGGCTAATCGGATACGCAACCCTAAATCCATGTCCTCAAGATAAGCAAAAAAACTTTCATCAAATCCGCCCATTTCGTTCATCACCGATCTTCGGTAAAGAGCGGCACCGGCACAAGGCGCAAAAACTTCCTCCGGATCATTGTACCTTGAGGCAGGCTGGCCATGGCCGCGTTTAAAGGTGCCTCCTCGCCAGGTTAGGATATCACCGGCGTCGTCAATCAAATCCGGCAGATTCATTTTAAGCATTTTCGAAGCCAAGCAGGCCACCTGCGGGGAAGCGGCGTCCATTGCGGAAACGAGAGACCGAATCCAGTCCGGATGCGGCTTGGTGTCCGTGTTTAGCAGTGCAATGTATTGAGCTTCGGATTCAGCTACGCCAGCGTTGCATGCGGTGGCAAATCCCCTGTTTTCGGGAAAAGCGTGTACTTTTACCAGTGGATGGTTTTGCTTTACATAAGCAACGGATTCATCTGCTGAACCGTTATCCACCAAAATCACATCAAAATCATTGTATGTCTGGCAATTTAGGGCATTCAGGCAAATGGGCAAATGTTTAACACCATTCCAATTAGGAATGATTACCGACAATTTGGCAGAAAAAGATTTCATCGCTTTGCAAAGGAGTGCTGAACTTACAGTTTAGCATTTTTTGTTTGTGCAGGCGCAGAATGCTAAACTCAGTAGAGGGAGTGCAAACTTCAGTTTGCCTCGCTAACAACGCAAGCTGAAGCTTGCACTCCGAATGTGGAAGTTATTTCATCCCCGATCCTTAGCACTCCTTTGAATTGTGGTTTAGCGGTCCGTATCTTCCGATCAGGCCGTGCAGCAGTCCTTTTAAAATCACTTTAGTTACATCATACCGCTTCATCCGGTAACAAAGCAAGGCGTGTTGCAGATGTTTATATATCCAAAAGCCATATAAAAACGGCGCATGAGGCGATAAATATTTACGAATATACAAATACCGGTTGCGCACCGTATAATATGTGTATAAACGTTCACGTTGCTCCGACGCAATGTCCAAATTATGGAAGGCGCGACTGCGGGGATCAATGACAACACGGTAGTGCAATTCATGCGCCTTGCCATAACCTGATACGCGCTTGCAGAAATCCGCCACCTCACCGCTAAAAAAATAACGCTCATCCAGAAAGCCGATTTTTTGAAAAAGTTCAGAGCGCGCCAACAATACGGTTCCGGAAACATAATCTACATCATAAATGGAAAACGTTCGAAGCGGCGTTTTAAAATGCGATATATAATTCCGGCCGATATCCTTGCCGCCCGCATTGAGTACAAAAGCAGCGCTGGGATCATACAGCACCGGTCCGACCACGCCAATGCTCGCATCTGAAAACAATGTTTCAAGCAAAATAGCGATGTCAGGTTCATTGATGCGCGCATCGTTATTCAGCAGCAAAACCGCGGAAGCTCCGTCTGCCAGCGCCCGTTGAATCCCAATGTTATTGCCGCCTGCAAAACCGGCGTTGCAACTGTTATAAATCACAGTGCAATTATGCGTGTGGGTCTTTAAAAACGCCTGATCATCAACGGATGAATTGTTATCGACAATATAAATTGACGGTGAAATCGCAGACAATGAGCGTAAAGATCGGATACAAGCGACAGTTTCTTGGGCGGCGTTCCAGTTTAATATAATGATAGCCAGACGCATTTCAACTCAGACGCATCTGCATATTTTTCAAAGTGCGTTTAAATGGGTCTAAAATCAATCCCATATTTTCAAGCGTTATGACACCCAAAAGCGCTTCATCCCCCTCTTCCCCCAAAATCACAGGCGAATGGCCATCCACGTTTTCCAAACTGAAATGGCACTCTGAAACCTGGCGTTGTATTTTTGATCCATCTGCAAGAATGAATTCAACCTCTCTCTTGGGCTCCAATTTTAACTTGCTCCATACTTCTGACGGCAAAAGAGAGTAGCTTGCACCTGAATCGACCAATAGGTTAATTGTTTGGCTGCCCCCTTCAGGGCCTGTAACTGTTGCCTCCACATAAGTGATACCCATAATTTTTTTTCCTTATCTTAACTCGTTAGTTACAAGTTATAAGTTGTTCAGAAATTTTTTGAATTATCAGTAACTTATAAGAACTTGTGTCTGACGAGATATTGATTATTTCCTTAGACTGATAGCACTAACCATGGCTTCAGGAAAATAGGGATCGCCTCGCTCCAACAGCGTTTTCCATTTTTTTTGGAAAAAAGCGATCTCTTTGTTAAAGCGCTCCTTTTTGGCAGGCGTTTCCTCGTACCCCCTGGAAACAGATTCATGATGATAGGCCTCGCAATAGGGTGTAATGATATTACGATACTTCTTTTCCATCAGCTTTAAACAAAAATCCACATCATTTAAGGCAACAGCCAGATTGATTTCATCAAGACCGTTCACCTTATTATATAAATCTTTTTTTACCATCATCAAAGCGCCCGTAACGGCGCTGACATTATGAACACACATCAGGCGATTCAAATAGCCGGGAGAATCTTTGGGAAAAGACTTATGCGAGTGACCGGCAAAACCGCCCATCCCGATAATGATACCGGCATGTTGAATTGTGTCGTTAGGATAATATAACTTGGCTCCGACGGCTCCTGCCGTTTCTTGTTGGGAATGTTCTAACAACGCTTCGATCCAGTCCGCCGTAATGATCTCAATGTCGTTGTTCATTAATACGATATGCTCACCTTTAGCTAATGTTACCGCATAGTTATTGATTACAGAGTAATTGAAAGGAATATCATAATCATAAAAACATATACGCGGGTCCGCTTTTTGCAAAGATTCTGTCAATTCAGCGGTTTCATCCATGACGCTGTTATTATTGATTCCGATAATCTCAAAATTCGTATATTCTGATTTTTGTAATACGGACTCAATACAGGTCTGAAGATGATCCGGCTGATCTTTAAAAGGGATAATGATACTAACCAAGGGCGTATCCGTCAGTTGGCGTTTGACATGATAATAAAAGCGACGCGGCGTTGTAAAGACTTGGCCGTGGATATGTCTTCGTTTAAGAGCGGTCTCCAGCGCCAACTTCCCAGCGTCGTCAGCATAGCTTTTCTGTTCCGGATTCGCACTCGTTGAAGTATCGATACTACGCCAGCAATAGAGTTCTTTGGCTAAATGGACAATTCCTTCGGTACACTCGGTGAGCTTTAAGATCAGATCGTAATCCTGGGCACCGTCACATTCCGTGGAAAACCCACCCAACTTGTTAAAGAGCGCTTTCTTAATGACCATCAAGTGGGTGATATAATTATGCGAAAATAACAGTTCCGGTGAAAAAGCCGGTTTAAAATGGGTGCTTAATTGTTTCCCGTCAGCATCAATGATACGTTCATCCGTATATACAATATCCGCCTTATGCCGGTTAAGCACCTGAACAATCTCATACAAGGCGTCAGGCGTCAGAACATCATCATGATCCAGGAAACCGATATATTCACCTCTTGCCAAAGAGGCCGCTTCATTTGATGCGCCGGCAATTCCCTGGTTATTTTTTAAATATTTAACTTTCACACGCGGATCCAGTTTGGCATATTCTTCCAGTACGGGTCTGATATGGGCAGCCGAACTGGCGTCATCTGCCAGGCATAATTCAAGATTGTTATAGACCTGATTTAAAACTGAAGTGATGCATTGACGCAGATAGATTTCATCCACATTGTAAACCGGTGTGATAATGCTGATCTTAGGATGATGTTTCATCTTTGCGATCATCGGATTAGGGCTGCGACCTTCCCTGATGCCGAACTCAAGGTAATGCGTTAGGGGATGACGCCCTGATGCGGCGACATCCGGGTTCTGCTCCAGATAGTAAGCGGTGTCAAACAAGGGATGCGGATTGCGTTTCGCGCTGATGCCTGACAATATATAATCCTCTAACGGCGAGCGTCCCGAACGGTTCACTTCCGGATAGCGCTTCAGATAATACGCATTATCCAGCAACGGATTGGGATTTTTGCCTTCTTGCCAGCCTATTTTGAGATAATGTTCCAAAAGCGGCATACCTGTTTCCGCAACTTCGGGGTATTGAATTAAATAGTAATCAGCATCAAACAGCCGATTGGGATTTATATTTTTTTGAACACCACTTTGCAAGTAATGAATCAACGGGTTGCTACCGGATTCGCGCAATGCGGGATTCTGTTCAAGATAGTAGTGGGTGTCAAATAAGGGACTCGGATCACGCCCTTCGTTAGCGCCGAAATGAATATAATGGATCAAGGGGCTCATATCTGACTCAGCCAGATCAGGATTGCATTTCAAATAATAGGTAACATCAAACAGCACGCTTGGGTTGCGGCCTTCACGTCCGCCTTTTTCAATAAAATGCGCTAACGCATCCTGTTTCGATCGTTGCACATCCGGATTCTGTTTTAAATAATACGAATCGTCAAACAGACCTGACGTGCGTATCAATTTGTGCTGCCGTTCAAACTGGTAATAAAAGGAAAGCATCCGGCGTTTCCCCTTACGCGCAAATTTCCCGAACCATCGCAACGGGGCCGCTAATTTCCAGGCGCGGGAGTGTAACATTTTCAGACGGGAATTCTTTTCGGCATTCAATTGGGTTGCCAACGTTTCAATGTTTAAACGATGCAGATGCAACGAATGCTCATTTTCCTGCTGATGCCGTTCCATCTCATTTATTTTGTTCGCTTGTCCCTGAATTTGCTCGTTTTGTTCCCTGATTTTTTTTTCTTTTTGCGCCAACGCGCTATCTTTATATTTTAAAATGTAAGGTAGCGCGCCGGTCCCGACAGCGATCAGGTCAAGTTTGATGATAACAGCGTCAATAGCCATATCCGTCTTATCATCCGGCCAGTTACAAACAATATTCGGATCATCGTCAGCAAAGATAAAACTGCCGCCTTCCGTATGCATGGCATTGCTTTGAAATTCTTCTATTTTGTATGTTGAACTGTCTTCTGACACGGCCTTAATGCTATGAAGATGTAAAACGCAATGTTCGTCACACGGGTCAAAACGAAGTCTTTTAATGCCGCTGAACCCGTGTAGTTTAAATTCAACACGCGTTGAATCATCTGTGATTTTACGCGTAAAGGTCTGTTTTTCACTAAAGCCGATGCCTGTATCAAGATATAGTCTGGCATTATATTTTTGCGCATCTTCATAAGATTTCTGCGCATCTTCATAAGATTTCTGCATATCTGTAACAGATTTCTGCATATCTTCATGTTGCAGACGCACCTGTTCATCTTTCAATTTTAAAATATAAGGCAGCACCGACAGGCCGATGGCAAGGTATTCAAGAATAAAAACCACGCGTACAATTTGCTTGTCAGGCAATTCAAATATGATATTGGGATCATTGGTAGCGAATATCATATTCTTGTTTTTTATATCCATCGCATTGCTCTGGTAATCGGAAATTGTACATTGGGAATTATCTTCAGCAATAATGATGATTGAATGAAGCTGCATCATGCAATATTCGTCAATGGGATCAAAACGCAGCTTTTTAACTTGGGTAAAGGCGCTTAAATCAAATTCAAGCGTTTTCGAATCAGCCGTAATATTTTGTACCAAAACCTGTCTCTCATCCATTCCGAAGCCCGTATCGACATAGAGACGCGCTTCATACCGCTGTGCGTCTTTAAATTCCATAATTTTGGGAACGGAGTCTTTGCCCATGGCAATATATCGGATTACGCATGTCAATTTGTCAATTTTAGCGCTCTTAAAATCTAAAAGCAGATAAGGATCATCAGTGGCAAAGATGAAATTGCATCCATCCCTGTACATTGCATTGCAATGATAAATGTCCGGTTCACAAGCATCGTTATCTTTGGTAAGTCCCTTAATGACTTCAATATAGACCGCGGCATAATCATTAATCGGATCAAATCGAATTTTCCTGATATCAGGGAATGCGCTCAGATCAAATTCAAGGATTGTCGAATCCCCTGTGATCGCCTGATTAAGCGTCTGATTTTCATTGAATCCAAGGCCGGTGTCGATATAAAGCTTGGCTTTATATTCTTTGTTAGCCTCAAGAAGTTTTTCAATCCATATATGAATATTCTTTTTATAGAGTTTAGGATGCTTATGGAAAATTTTAACAAACGTTCCGATTTTTTGCTGTTTGGCTTTTGATCGCACCATTGAGTCAGCCACCGTGCGATAAAAAAACAAAACCTGGGGAATTTTATAAACCAGCAAGCCCTTTTCAATTAATGCCAGCCAAAAATCGTAATCCTCCCACCCGTACGTCATTGCAGGATCATAACCGCCAACAGCCTCCCAATCCTGTCGTCTGAAAAAGCTTGAACAAAAAATAATATTGTCAATCAGCATCTCTTCAAGGGAGTATTCGGGAAGTGCCCATTTTTTACCCGGTTTGCCTAACACTTCGGCACCGCAATAAACAATCCCGATGCCCGGATTGTTATCCAACACTTTGACAGCTTCGGCCAGATATTCCTTGCCAATTTTATCATCCGCATCCAAAGGAAGGATATATTCACCTTGTGCCGCCTTGATTCCGTTGTTGCGCGCGGACGCCAGGCCCTGATTCGTAGTGTGAATCACTGTTGTTTGCGGTTTTTGATAGGAATCCAGTAAATCCGTGGTGAAATTATCTTTGGAGCCGTCATTGACAACAATGATCTCAAAATCACGAAAGGTTTGCTCTAAAACAGAATCAACCGCTTCATCAAGGTATTGTCCCTGGTTGTAACAGGGTATGATAACGCTTATTTTTGGCATTTTTATTCCATTTAAAATGTAAAGCGGAAAGCTGTTCCGCTTATTGGCAGATTAAAGTTTAAAAGCAAAATCAGCCTGATCGGATGCGAAATTTGGATTATAATAAGGGTCTCCTTTTGCCAGGACAGCTTTCCATCGCTCTTTGATAAAATTGATTTCATGCTGTTTTTGTTTGATATATTCATCCGGTGTTTCTGGTTCGCCAGCGTCCGGAGGATGAAAAACAGCCTCACAATAGGGCGTGAAAACATTAAGATAGCCCTTTTCCCTCAATCGCAGGCAAAAATCAATATCATAATGGGTATGACGAAAATATTTTTCATCGAATCCGCCAATTTGTTGAAAAAGATTCTTTTTCACCATCATACAAGCACCGGCAACTCCGGTGACATTTCGTATGATATGCGTTTGGGCATAGTAGCCGACATCATCTTTATAAAAATATTTGTGTGAATAACCAACCCCATCACCGATTCCGATAAGAATGCCGGCGTGAAGCAAACGACCATCCGGCAAATAATATTTCCCGCCAACCACTCCGACTTCGTCGCGTTGGGTATGCTCGGATAACGCTTCGATCCACCCCGCTGTTACAATCTCCAGCGCATCACTTAAAAAAATGATATATCGTCCCCGCGCCCGTTCGACCGCCTGATTCAAATCTTTGGAAGTGACATATCTCTCAAAACTTTTAACAAACTCAATATTTTTATTGGTTTTACCAAAATATTTTTTTAGGTTTAATGTATTATCGTCCAAATAATCAAAAACACCGATAACTTCAAAAGAAGGGTATTGCGTTTTTTCCAAAATCGTTGTGACACATTGTTTAAAGTAGCGATCCTTATTATTAATGGGTATGATGATGCTCACTGACGGCTTTTGAAGCACTTTTCTTTGAACACAATAGGTTCCGTTGAATTTGCCGCAAACCACATTTCCTTTGATTTTCCTACGCTGCAAGGCATCCTGAACCGCTTTACGCCCCGCTTCCCAAGCCTGGGGTTTGGCGCTAAAACCCGAAGCGGCAGAATCCGGAATGATTCGCCAGTGATAGAGTATTTTGGGTATGTGATAAATATGATCCGTTTGCTCGGCAATGCGCAACAGCAGGTCATGGTCCTGCGAACCTTCAAATCCCTTTCTGAAACCGCCGATTTTTTCAAACAGCGGTTTGGCAATGACATTGAAATGGCAAATATAGTTTTGGGATAACAGCAAATCCGGTGAATAATCCGGTTTAAAAAACGGATTCAGGCGATTGCCGTGCATGTCGATTTTGTCCTTATCGCTGTAGATTAACTTGGCATCGGGGCAGCGATTCAAAAGCTTCACATTTTCGTACAGCGCATCGGCGGAAATCTCGTCATCGTGATCCAGCAAACCGAGATATTGACCGTCAGAAATAAAAACGGCCTCGTTCGAGGCCGTTGCGATTCCGCTGTTGCGGGAAAGAAATTTCACTTTAACTCGCGGATCGCCGCGAGAATATTTTAATAACAGTTCCCTGATTGTATCATCATTAGAAGCATCATCTGCGATACATAATTCCCAATTAGAATATATCTGCTTTTGTACAGAACCGATCGCTTTATCAAGCCAGACCGGATCGACCCTGTAAACCGGCATGATGATGCTGATCAGAGGCGTGAATTCAAAAGCGGCGATCTCCTGTTTAATCAGCTTCTTTTTTGCATTTGTTAATTGATTTTTTTCAAGCCATTTGTCATAGTCAGCTTCGCTATATTGTATAATTTTTCCATTTTTATTTATATATTCATTATTTCTGTTCGCGCATTTATTCTTTTGGAAAAAAGTTGTTACCCGTCTTCTGATAACGAATTTTATCTTTTTCAGGGAAAATAATTCAGCCATTTTTTTCATATAAATTCCACATAAACTTTTACGGCAAGACCGCCAATCTCACATCGACCAACGCCTGCCTCTGATACAGCATTAAAGAAAATTTTGATAATAATTTCTTCATTCGGCGACCACCTTCGGATATGGTGAGAAATTATATTGATGAGCCATTACAAGATGGCGCAGCCAGACCGAATAACAATAGCGTGGATTGATGGTTCCATGCCTCCGCGTAAATTTAGAAAAAACAGGGTATACGCCCGGAATGCAGGATGCCAATCCGTACATCTGTTGCTTTACCTTCATATTAAGCCTTTATTTTGATAAACAATATCGGGCATCCTTCATAATAGCTTAAAAGTAGTTTACACTTTCATGGGGAGTGCTGAACCGAAGGTTTAGCAAAGGCCAGCGTAAACGCTAAACCTTCGGTTCAGCACTCCTTTAAAGTGTTAAGCGGAAAATGAAGGATGCCCAATATCGCTAACCAAATTTTTCCAACCAAATATACTCTATTGAAAACGAGCGGTTAACTGGAAAAGGGTTCAACGTTAAAATAATTTGATCAATTTTGCGGTTATCAAGACCTATCGTTACCAGGGTATCAAAATGGTTTTTATCCCTTTTCCAGTTGCGACCATCAAAATAGAAATGTCGAATCTGTTTTTTCCCTAATCTGAATACCTTATCCTGTTCTTTTAAATCTACCGCAACAATGTCATTGGCAACCATATTATGCGTGCGTATGTTCAAGGCATAATAATCGGTCTCTCCAGAAAGTTCTATTGTAAGAACGCTTTTGTTTATGTAGTTAAAACAGGAATTTATTATCGGCCAATTATTTTGACCGTTTTCTAAAGGCATATTATTTGAAAAACAATTTTCATTTGATACAAACACCCTTTTTATACCGGAATTTCGAGGTGGGACATAAGCAATTGTTTGATATCTGCCCTTGCCTCTGATCTGAGGAATACGAATCTCAATGGCATTTTGCGTAAATTCTTCGCTATCGAAACGATCCCCTTTCCCGGGATGACTATCAAGAAAAATTATTTTGCTATGGATAAATTTTTGGGGATCAAATTGATCTGAATCATCATTATAATATTGATAGTCACCGATTAAGTATTTCTGTAACAGATTTGCTCGGAAATTACAATAAATGCGCTTATTTTCAGGGAAAGCTGCTTTAATA
>JAOZRC010000371.1 GCA_029940345.1 Desulfobacterales bacterium | reverse complement strand
AAACCGATGATCCGATTTTGCTTGATTTTCTGAAAGCATGGGGTAAATTCGAGGTCGAAGGCTGCCGCCATACCAAAGTTGTTACGGATACCGTTAAACAATATGATACCCTGAAACGCAGGATAAACGATCAAAAAGGATACCTCGCCGAAGTGTATCTCGCACAAATCCTGTGGAACAGACAGCGCAAAACCTTTCCGGCGCGCTATTTTCACACAGACTGCGATATAAAACTGCCGGACAGATTTTGGGACATGCGCCACAGGATGCGATTAGACGCTTCGGCGGAAAACGAAATAGATGTATATGCCTCTGACGGTCGAGAAATCTGGCTCTGCGAAAGCAAATGGTGGGAAACCCGGAAGGTTGGCGTCGATGTTGTCAAATTTATGCTTGAATTGGCGGAGAAATTAAAAGATTTCGAGGGCCGCGAATATTTTGAGACCGAGCGTCCCCTGACGTTGCATCTGTGGCTTTTCGCGCACAACGGCGTTACACCGAAGGCCGAATCCTTGTTGCGCGAACACCATATTTACTGGTCTGATCGACACGATCTGGGCGAATTAATACGGGTAACAGGTTTGCGGCCGTTGCCTGATTTTAAAACCGAATAGTATGCCAATTCTTGGTAGGGACTACCGAAAAACATATGTCCAGATGTTTAGAGCCTGTTTGGAAAGTCGTGATCGAAGCGAAAAAGTGTGAGAGCGAGGGCTGATTTTCGCAAATTTTAAGGGAATAGCCGGCCTATTGCCATGAAATTTGTGGAAATCAGAACCGCTCTCACGCTTTTGCAGCCGATTTAAGACTTTTCAAAGAGGCTCTTAGGCGTCATCACCGCAAAGAAGCTGCCGCAATCTTTCACTTAAAAAAACAATGGATTCCACATCCAGATGGGCTGTGATAGTGGCGTCAAAAAGCAATTTTACATTGGCGTCAAAGCCGTCATCCGGACATTCATCCCAGAATAGAAGCAAAACCGGAATACGGGGCAGGGGATGGAAATAAAAAGCCCTGTCCGAAGACGGATACTGTTCGCTTACATCCACCCCCCCAAAGCACTTTGCGGCGGCCGCCAGCGAATCCGCATGGCCTTTGAATTTCTCTGTTAGCGGCGTTTCGGCATATTTACGCAGGGTTGCGATTTTGGAGATGGTGTTCGGTATCTCTTCAAAACCTTTCCATTTACCGGATGGCGGCACACTGCCGCCTTGAGCCAAATGGTTATAAATAAACACCTGCTCCCAACGATTCAGTTCCGAACCGTCCAGTTTTGAAACAGCATCTTTTTTGATGATAATCACATCCGCAAAATAGGGTAGTTCTAAAATGGTCTCCCCGTTAACCTGTTTTAACTCACCACCGATGCGTTTCGGCAGAGATGTGATTTCCATGGATGCCGCGCGTTGTTTTGCCCATACCAGCGCATCCAGGGCCATATCTTTTTTCACCCATTTACCGCTGTTATGTTGCTGATCGAGCTCTTGCTGAAATTTGGCTATAATCGCATCATCCAGGTGAGGACAATTGCGTAAAGGGAGTTTTTCAGACACAACCATACTGGCAAACGCCAGACAAGCAGCGTATCCGCAATCTTTGCAATTTGTTTGCGGCAAGTTCTTGTAAAGATCAACAACAGATAAGGCCATCTTTCTATCCTCTTTTTTTCATTACTCGTCAGTCACAAGTTCTTGTAAGTTACTGAAAATTTTGAATTTAAAAATATTTTACTTGTTTTGCCAGTTTCAATCAATTCAATGAGTTACGTGATAACTTGAAACTTCAAACTTGTAACTGATGAATTTCATTATGAAATTGAATACTTGAACATCAGTTACGCTTTGCGTTGCGATGCCCATCTTCATAACATTTTTTACCATACCATAACACCTGCCGACACAGTCCCCGGATAATTTGCACATCTTTAGTGCGCAACTCCAGGCGTGTAAAAAAATGACGCAATTTGCCCATCTGATAATCCGGATTTTCTGAATTGATGAAGCTAATCTTTGAGAGTACGGTGCGCAATTGGGCGTACATGCCCTCTGATTCATGGCGTTGCGCCAAGCGAGGGGTGAACGCAGCCGGTTCATCCGTTTGCTTACCTGTCCTTGCCTGCAGAATTTCATAACAGATCACCAAAACGGCCTGGGCCAAATTTAGCGAAGTAAAACCGGCCGTGGGGATATTCACTATGTCTTGGCAGTAACGAAGCTCCGCATTGGTCAAACCGCGATCCTCCGGCCCAAATACGATGGCAACCCGGTTGTTTTGTGATAGCTGTATCAGGCGTTGGGCTAATGAGGAAGGCGAACTGATAATTTGGCGCTGGCCGCCCAGACGTGCGGTGCTACCCACAACATAGTGGAAAGGAGCCAGCGCCTCTTCAAGAGTTGCATAATTTTCAATGCTCTCAACAACCTCGGCGGCGGCATGAGTCGCCAATTTCATCACTTTGATAAGATCAAAATGGGAAGGCGACACGACGATCAATCGGCGGATGCCCATATTGCATATAGCCCGCGCGGCTGCGCCGATATTTTCAGGCACGCGCGGTTTATGCAAAACAATTGCGATGTTATCTGAGCAGACTTTGCCAAAGGCGGCTTTGTCCTGTTGATGCACAGACATTAATCGACAAGTTCAAAGCGGTTAAAAAAGTAGCTGATTTCAAGCGCAGCCGTTTCGGGCGAATCGGAACCATGCACCACATTTTTTTCAATATCGGTGGCATAGTTTTTACGAATCGTTCCTTCAGCGGCTTTTTTATGATCCGTGGCACCCATGATTTCGCGATATTCAGCAATGACATTTTCCCCCTTCAATACCATAACGACAGCGGGCCCGGATGACATAAATGTTGTTACACTGTCAAAAAACGGGCGCTCTTTATGAACCGCATAAAATCCTTCAGCTTGTGCTTTCGTCATGTGAATGAGTTTCATGGCGGCAATTTGAAATTTAGCGGCCTCTAACTGTTTAATGACTTCACCAACCAGTCCCCTTGAAACGCCGTCAGGCTTGATAATTGATAATGTTTTTTCCACGCTTCGTATCCTTTCTTTTGTTGTTAGGTCTGAATTTTCGGGCTTGATCATCGTTTCGGCCATTTTGAATTTCGGTTGCAATGTAACGCATTCTTTCAGATTGCGTCAGGTAGGAGTCGCAGAGTGATGACGCAGTCTAAAAGAATGCGTTACAATCTGGCAAATGGCCGAAGTTATGATCAAGCCCACATTTTCAGTTTAGTACCAGATGATTTTTTTCAAGTCAATCTGTCTGATGGCCTTATTTATGATTTTACCCTGCGTATGTTGATAGCGTTTTGCAATTATTTTATATCGTCAAAAAAAAATATGGCTTGAACTCAAGTCTTAAATTGGGTTATATAATATATGATAACAAAATGCCTTATAACCAGCCTTCAATCGGAAACTGAATATGGAAAAAAACTTTAAAGTGCTTATCGTTGATGACGACCAGCTAAACTTAGGCATCCTCGAAGAGATTATCGGGGAGCAATATGAAACAGTATCTGCCGAGTCTGGTGAAGCGGCATTGGCTATCTTACCCAAGTTTTACCCTGATCTGATATTGCTGGACATCATGATGCCAGGGATTGATGGGTATGAAGTTTGCCGCCGTATTCGTAAAAATACACGCTATAAATATACCAAAATCATTCTGATTTCAGGCAAAGCCTTAGTGGCTGAACGAATTAAGGGCTATGAAGTCGGTGCCGATGATTATGTTACCAAACCTTTCGTTGCGGAGGAATTGGAAGCGAAAATTCGTGTTTTCCTTCGCTTAAAACGTACTGAAGAATTGGACCAGGTTAAAACGGAACTATTGATGCTGTTTTCCCATGAAACCAGGACACCGTTGAACGGAATTATCAGCATGTCTGAATTTCTTCAGAGCGATTCGTCGTTAGGTGAAAAAACGCGTGGTCATGTTAAAATTATCACTGAAAGCGGCTACCGCTTACTTGATTTTGTTGAGAAAGCATCACTTTTGTGCAACCTTAAATACAATTCCAAATTAAGCACGCAGAAAGAATCAATTGCCATCCATTTAAAATCTGTTGTGACAATTGTTCAATATAATCTTGAAAATGAAAAGAAAAATGTCAGTTTGGATTTAACCATCAAAAATGATGCAGATTTAGCTTGTGATTGGAATCTGGTTGTCAAAGCACTTCAGTTTGTTTTAGAAAATGCGGTCAAGTTTTCTCCGGATAACGGTGTTGTCACAGTCGAATCAGATGCTGATCATTCCTGTTGCCGGGTGTGTATAACGGATCAAGGAGAAGGCATTCTGCCGGAATGGATTGACAAAATATTTGACGAGTTTGCGATTCGGGATATATTACATCACAATAAAGGATTAGGTCTGAGTCTTTCTATCACACGCCATATTATGGAGCTTCACGGAGGTGAAATAAGTGTTAAAAGCGAGCCCGGGCAAGGTGCGGCTTTCACATTTACATTTCCCCTGACGGTAAAAAATGTTTAAACGCTAAAATATATGAGAGGATTCAATGCCAATATATGAGTTTTATTGTCAACAGTGCCATACAATTTTTAATTTTTTTTCCAGAACGATCAATACTGAAAAAGTCCCGGATTGCCCCCGTTGTAAAAACGTGGCATTAGAGCGTAAAATGTCGATGTTTGCTCACACTGGTAAAGTCGAGGAAAAGAATGCCGGCTTGGATGATTTCCCGTTAGATGAGAGCAAAATGGAAAAGGCGATGCAAATGTTAGAAAAAGAGGCGGGTCTGATGAACGAAGACGATCCTCGTCAGGCTGCCGATCTTATGCGTCGGCTTTCCGATATGACAGGCATCCGACTGGGTGATGGGATGAATGAAGCGCTCTGCCGATTGGAAAAGGGTGATGACCCTGATAGCATCGAAGCTGAAATGGGGGACCTTTTAGAAAACGAAGATCCCTTTATTCTGCCGGAAACCAAGGGGCAACCGGCAAAAAATAAACCTGTTACGCCACATGTTGACGAAACGCTTTATGACCTTTAAAACGGATACCTGTCATGGATACAAAGATAATAAACAAATTGGAAATACGGCAAGGCGATATCACCCTGACAGATGACGTCGATGTTATTGTGAATGCCGCTAACAATGAACTTCGCGGCGGCGGCGGTGTTGACGGCGCGATCCATAAAGCCGCAGGATCGAAACTCCTTAAGGAGTGCCGTACCATCGGCCATTGTCCGACAGGCCGGGCGTGTATTACAAAAGGATATGATTTACCTGCGGACTGGGTCATTCATACGGTCGGGCCGATTTACAGCGGTCTGCCCGAAGACAGTGTCTTATTATCAGGTTGCTATGATTATAGTTTGCAACTGGCCGCAGCCCACCATCTCACTTCGATCGCTTTTCCTGCAATCAGTTGCGGCGTCTACGGCTATCCGATTAAGGAAGCCTGCCGGATTGCCATTGATACAACAATCTGTTTTTTGCAAAATCCGGAAAGAGGAACAGCGATTTCCAAAGTCGTTTTTATCCTTTTTTCAACTGAATATTATTTGATTTATCAACAGTGCCTTTCCGATCTTAAAATATAGAACAGTGACGAAATAACTCGACAGTCATAAGTTCTTCGCTATTCAGACAGCAAGGTTTATTAACTACCTGAAATCATAGGGAATTGATATTTTACTGCCATTTTCAAAATATCAATTATTTCAGTAGGTTACAAGAACCTATGACTGACGAGGAAACAACTTCCCCAAAATAAATTGACCATGGCAGTTAAGACCAAACCAATTGTTTAGAGCCTGTTTGGAAAGTCGTGATCGAAGCGAAAAAGTGTGAGAGCGAGGG
>JAOZRC010000370.1 GCA_029940345.1 Desulfobacterales bacterium | reverse complement strand
ATGGAACACCACTTTAGTTAGGTATCAAAACAGGCAATGGAAATCAAGTATAAGTAACCGTTCATAAGTTTTCCGGTGTTTAACCCAGATTATTATAGGAACAGTGGCGAAAAGAACCAGAAAACTTATGGTCGGTTACTTAAGTTCAGACCTGATCTCGCACCATGCGATGCGTGGGAACGCTTTTGTAACACGCTGAGAAATAACTTTCCCGTTTAGCACTTTTTATAATCTTGTGTAGTCTTAATCGTAATCAAAAAGCCATTAGGATTAAAATTAAGAAATTTTAATTGGGTTAAGTTGTTTAGTCACCGTTTCTGAAACAAGATACGGTAGGCCTTATGGCGTTGATCGACTTTTTACGTTAAATAGGCTATCTGGCAATTTCACACTATTGACAATAAAAAATGAGCTTTAAAATCATGAACGCTTATCCGCCCGAATTTCAATTCCGGTTGACTTGGAGATCATATCAAAAGCGCGTTTTAGAGGAACTGGAAAGCCATCTTGATGACAATACATTGCACGTCATCGCGCCACCCGGCTCAGGTAAAACAGTGCTGGGGATAGAGGTGCTGCGCCAGTTAAACCAACCGACGCTAATCTTATCACCGACAATTACGATTCGGGATCAATGGATTGATCGCCTGGTGCATCTTTTCTTACCTGAACGAGAGCAAAATCCAAGTTGGATTTCGACGAACATCAAAAAACCCCGCTTTCTGACTTCCACGACGTATCAGGCAATGCACACCGTTTGCCGTGATAAGTTGCCCTGCCGATCAGATAATGATGCCAAAGTAAAACTGAAAACTAGAAAAAAGAGATCCCCTGGAAAAGCGTTTGCGGCTCTGGTGAAATCTCTCCGTCAATTGGGTGTCAAAACCATTGTTCTCGATGAAGCCCACCATTTGAAAAACGAATGGTGGAAAAGCCTGGTGAAAATTATCCGTAAACTGGACGACCCCATAGTGGTGGCTGTGACCGCAACGCCCCCTTACGATGTATCGTATCGCGAGTGGCAGCGCTACACCGAAATCTGCGGACCTGTTGACGCGGAAATTTCGATACCCGAACTTGTCTGGGAAGGCGACCTGTGCCCACATCAGGATTACGTCTGTTTTTCCACACCGCTTAAAGGGGAAACCAGACGTTTTCATGATTTCAGACAAGAACTCGACCAATTTAAACAAGACTATCTGCTGCGTGAAGAACTGGTCAATAGTCTTGCCAACCACCCTTTTTTAAACGATCCTGATCGTCATGTGGAACCGATTTTAGACAATACGGCCTTTTTTTCCAGTATCGCCATTTATTTGAAATTTTTAAACCGACCGGTGCCTGTCGGCTTCCTTGAGCTTATTGGTGGTTCCTTGGACGAGCTTCCGCCTTTAAATGACGTGTGGCTGGAAACGTTTTTAACCGGCCTCCTTTTCAATAATCACACTGATCATACCAATCACACCGGTACAGATTCTATTGAAAAAATGTTGCCAGAGATGCGGCGCGAGCTTAAAAAAATCGGCGCTGTGCATCGCAATAAAGTTTTTCTGCTACGGAATCCCAAAATTAAAAAGGAGCTGGAAACCAGTGCCGGGAAATTAATAAGCATCACCCAAATCGTAGCGTCTGAGCTGGCCAATCAGAAAGATGCGTTAAGAATGCTGATCCTCACCGATTACATTCGTAAAGCGGAGATGCCTGCTGATAAGGATGATATCAAACCGCTGGCCCTGATCGGTGTTGTCCCGATATTCGAAGCGCTAAGGCGTAAAATGGCTTCTTCCTGCAAATTGGGTATTTTGACAGGATCGCTGGTGGTGATACCGCATGCCGCCCAAAACGCTTTAACGCTTTTGGCGTCGCAAACGATAAACAACGCACTGGTTAAATTCACTCCCTTAAAAGCGGATCCCGATTATTTGGCCGTAACGCTGTCAGGTGGTGTCAATAACCGCCTCGTAGCGCTAATCACCAAGCTTTTAGCCCAGGGGGTGATCAATGTTCTGGTGGGCACCAAGGCGCTTTTAGGGGAAGGTTGGGATGCGCCGTCCGTCAACGCCCTTATCCTGGCGAGTGTTGTCGGGTCGTATGTCAGCTCTAATCAGATGCGGGGACGGGCCATACGCTCCGATCCGTCCGCTCTGTCCAAAACCGCCAATATTTGGCATCTGATCTGTGAAGAGACCGATCAGTCCGAATACGGAGATGATTTCAACACCATGCGGCGCCGGCTTAAAACATTCGTGGGCTTGTCATTTACCGATACGGTTATCGAAAACGGACTGCAGCGTCTGGATTTGGGAAGCCCACCGTATTCGGAACAAGATATTGAACGGCTTAACACGCGATCATTTGAGATGGCGGACAACCGGGATGAAATGGCAGCAAAATGGAAACTGACGCTTGCAAATTCCGGAACCGCTTTTCGTCTTGTGGATGAAATCCGGGTTCCGTCAGCGTCTGTCGGGTATTTAAAGGACTTTCTTTTTGCCAATACCAAAAAGGAGCTTTTCAAACAGGGCCTTTGGGGGGTGGTGACAGCCCTGGCGGTTTTTATAAGCGCATCCTTCTTTACCGGTTTACCTGTTATCTGGAAAATTATGATATTAGCGCTGGCGGCCGGTCCCCTGCTAGCGTCGCTACGGAACGCTCCCAAATGCGTCAAAGCGATCAAACTTTGGCGCAACCACGGAAGCACCGCCAACAGTTTACGCCAGATGGGATTGGCCGTAGTGTATGCACTCATTCACACCGGGGCTATCAAAACACCCCCCGCAAAGATACAAGTGATCACGGATGAACGTCCGGAAGGTGGTGTGCGCTGCACCCTCGCCGGCGGCGACGGTTATGAAAGGTCTCTGTTTCTGGGCGCGATGCGGGAGATTATAGAACCCGTTGCCAATCCCAAATACCTTCTTATCAGTGAATCGGCCTGGCACGGCTCGTTTTATGACAAATTCACGCAACACCAAAAGGCTTCGGATAAACGATTTAAAGAAAAGGTTCGTAAACGGATGTTGCCGGCTAATAAAAAAGCGCCGCCTCAATTGAAATCAACGTCATACAATTGGCTGACCGCATTGCATGTCGATTTTCACGCCGTTCCCAAACTGCTTGGGCAAAGAAAAGAGCAGGCCCTATATTTTGAAAAGATGTGGCAGCACTACACCGGTGATGGCCGTCTGATTTACACACGCACGTCCGAGGGTAGACAAGTGCTCCTCAAAGCCCGCCTGCACTCCCTGTCGGCGGCGTTTTTGAATAAATCGGAAATCGTGAGCCGGTGGCGCTAAAAGTAAAATCAGAACGTCCTTTATACTCATGGAGGTCATAATTGGTGATTTATATACTATCTGTTCGTTCCCAAGCAAGTGTCTAAAATTAAAAGGGCCTGCTATTTTGCTTTAATGCTCATACATATATCAATGATATGGTGTTTTTGCGGATGCTCTTCAGGATTATTTAAATAAATTTCATAACTAGGCCGTGACATATCTATTTCATAATTATTCTTTTCTATCCATTCAACTACAGCATTCCAGGCTGAACCATACTCTTCCGGCCCCACTAATTCAGTATGTATCACAGCATATTTCCCACCAGGCAACACTTTTTTTTGTATATCGCCATCCACTTCAATATCATTTGAAATGCTCATGCATAATTCTAATTTCAGTTCATCGGGTGGGGTAGTTTTCGGATCATCTTGATAGGACGATAGAAATACCGTTTCCGGCGAGATCAATCCCTTGGGCCCCGCCCATCCGCAAAGCGTTTCAAACAAATTTTGAAAAATATGCGGATTGCCCATATAGTTGCCGGTATACGAAACAAACGCAACCTGTTTTTCTGTTAGCTCTTTAACTTTTGGTTGTTCATTTTTCATAATTTCGACCTCTCTTTCATTAACAGGATAATTTCGCTACGTTAAATTTTTTGCGGCATTGTGGAAAGCCGTTTCGCGTTGGTTATATAGTCAGTCACCTATTGAACTTCACTGCGTTATCGGATGTCGCCGTATTACAACCTCCTCCCTCTGCCCTCGTGAAATTTAATATGTGACTGTTTAGCTGCTTCAAGGTTGAAAAAGCGGAACAGTTTTTCGCGTTACTTCTGTCTTACTATATCTTGGCAGCCATTTTGGCTTATTTTGAAAAACAATCTGTTTGTTTCAAGCCAATAAAAAAAGGCTGGGCCAATTGAATGGCGCCAGCCTTTATCTACTTAACGATTGTTACGATTTATAAATGGGCAAACAACTTCGCAATAGCGGCTGCCTGCGGATGCGCGTAGATCAGAATCAGAGATACAACCAGCGCATAAATACAAAGGGACTCAATCATCGCCAGACCGATCAGCATGGTAACAGTCACTTTACCGGAAGATTCCGGATTGCGGGCAATTCCCTCAACAGCGGCTTTCAGACCCAGACCTTGACCGATGCCACAACCAAAAGCGGCGATAGCGACGCCAAAACCAGCGGCGGTAACACAAGCGATGAAAAATTGTAATGCAGTTCCTTCCATAAAATACTACCTCCTTTAAAATTAATAATTTGCTTCTTCCATTTATCCCAAAATATAAAAATATTAAACAAGCCAAAAAAAAAATTTAGTGCGCGTGTTCCATCGCACCGGTGAAATACATAATCGTAAGCAAAAAGAATACGAACGCTTGCACCAGCGCCACAAAGATGCCTAACGCCATAATCGGCAGCGGCGCGAAAAAGGCGCCTGCCAGGCCAAACAGAATTCCCAGAACCAATTCATGACCCATCATATTACCAAAAAGCCTGAATGACAGGGATAGGATGCGGGCCATGTGTCCGATAACTTCAATGGGAAATATAATAGGAATCATCCACCACACCGGTCCTAAGAAATGTTTGATATATTTGATGCCGTGATATTTAATGCCGATCACATGGGTAAATATAACCACTATCAGCGCACAGGCAGCCGTTGTATTCAAAGTGGCCGTTGGTGGGAAAAAACCAGGTATGATGCCAATCAGATTGCATACAAAAATAAAGATAAAAATTGTGCCAGCCAACGGAAAGAGCCAGCGCCCTTCATCTCCGGTGATATCCACCATAAACTCTTCCATACCGGAAATAAGCACCTCAAAAAAGTTCTGCAATCCCGTTGGTACGATGCTCACCGTTTTAGCTGCCAGATATCCCAGTCCGATTAGCAACACCATCACAAACCACGTATAAAGCACCCAGGGATAGGTGTGGGCAAAATGACCGAGACCGATTAATTCACAAAATTTGACAATGAACAGATAGGGATGTTCCACTTAAACCGCCTCCTTAAAAATTAGTTTTTTAACTTCCAAGATACTGGCCAGAAAGATACTGGCGACCACCACGGAAAGACCGATAAAAAGACCCAGCGGGTTCACATAATGACCTGCGATAAGAATAAACAGGATAATCCCGCTGATGAAGAAACGAACATAATATTTCGCTAAAATGACGTTAGGCGAAACAAGATTAGAGGGTGTCAAGAATTTACGCAACGTGCGATACAACAGGTGAAAATTCAGCGTTACGATCAAACCGCCAAAAAAGATTCCTCGGGCAAATGCCGGCGTTGCGAATAGAAACCCACCTAGATTGGTTATGATAAACAAAACCCAGTTGGTGTACACGATAAAGGTTAGTATGCGTTTTTGAATTATCACTATAATATCTATAACCTGATTATCATCGCATGTCACCGCTTTTTATCAGCGCCATACAGATAAAAGCCTTTAAAATTTCCTGCTTTTTTTTATCGCTAAACCGACGTTTCTGAATCCTGCCGCAATACCCAATCCCAAAAATATAAACATACACCAAGGGG
>JAOZRC010000994.1 GCA_029940345.1 Desulfobacterales bacterium | reverse complement strand
TCACCTTTTATCTTTCGATGGCGTTTAATGGATTTTTTTTTTATTTTTTGAATATATTTTTTAGAGGTATTAACTTCTGTAATTTTAGGGTTACTGATATGATATCCGCTATCTTGATCGTCCAATTTTATTGAAGGACTAAGGCCGATAGCACCTGCCAAATCACCTGAACCGCTGTTCGTTGCTAATTTTTCCTTTGGGGGCAATGATTCCGTCGCATTCGACTGTTTTTGCGCTGGTGAAACCAAGCCTAGGATATCTCCCAGATTTTTACCATCATTGTCCCGGCCTGATTCGGTAACGGATTCGTCTTTTGTGTTCATCATTTGATTTGTGATATACTGATTTTAATTGTTGCTGTTAGCCAATGCAAAATAATTCCTAAGAACCTATTTTAAACTTAAACGTATTCCAGCTCTTTGAAGAAGCTCAACGTTTAGCCAAGATTGTCACAGCGGCCCCACCTTCGATAACTTGAAAACGAATTCTCGGGCATCCGGTGGAATCGCAGTCATTGTTGTGTTTCCAAAAATCACTTGTCCAGAAAGAAATCGGAGTTTTCAAATCATCATGCGCCCATATAACTTTTAAAACTCGGGGTGAACTCGGTTCACTGCCCAAGACAACGATGCTGGAAGGTGTTTCTTCATGTTCAATTAAAACAAGGAGAGCACGCACTCCGGTCATATCAAAGGTGACCTGTTTAGGCCACAAATTATCTGTCAGACTCAATGTATATGTGACGCCGATAGTTGCTCCTACGCCCTCAAAGTTCCGATTTCTTTCTGATAAATAATCTCTTTCGGTAATACCATAGGAAGCATTGACCAGATCACATAATAAAAGATCGGAGAAGCAAACTGCCATCGTGCTAATTATTGTAAGTAAGATTAGAATAGTCAATGTGGATTTTGGCGCCAAGCAAATTCCGGATTTATTCTTCAATATTAAAATCATGATTATTTAATTTTCTGACGTAATTTTGCAATAAAGACATTAATCAAAAAAAAAGTGTTTCCCCAAAGATAGCGCTTACACATTCGTCGGGGTTCTTGCAAAAAACGGTAAAGCCATTCGAATCCGATTTTAGCCATCCACTGAGGACATCGGCTAGTCCAACCTGCCCAATAGCGAAAGGCTGCTCCGCAAACCATAAATACTTTGGCGTTAATACGCCTATGGTTAGCAATAATCCACCGCTCCTGAACTCCCATACCCATGCCCACTAGAATAATATCCGGATTAACCCGGTTTATATCTTCAACCACAGCATCGTTCTCTGGCCCTTGTTTATTAAAATATCCGTGATAGGTTCCTTTAATCATAATTTCGTCGTTATGAGCGTTTAATTTTGCTGCAGCTTCTTCGGCAAGTCCGTGGGGGCCGCCTAGAAGATAAAGACTATGTTTTTGGGAAGCACAATAATCGGCAAGCGGCCAACCCCAATCCGCATAGGTAATTCGTTCCGGAATGCGTTTGCCAAATATCCTGGCACCCAATATTATGCCAGCGCCGTCGCAGTGCACCAAATCAGCACGGTTATAAAAATCAGCTAACCAGGGCATCTTACGAGCCATGTTGAACCCATGAATGTTTGCTGAGAGTATAAACCCCTGT
>JAOZRC010000369.1 GCA_029940345.1 Desulfobacterales bacterium | reverse complement strand
GTTACGAGGCGGAGCCTCGTAACGAGCGGAAGTGTCCCGGCTTATGTTGGTAGCCATATTTTTGATGACTATTTTTGACACCATTGTTCATCATTGACCCCATCTGCAATAAGCCTTGCAATCCGGCAGCTCTCCTGGCTGCTCTGATTGATCAATAACGAATCGGTGACAATTTTACCGTTATATGTTTTTGTTTGAATCGTAACCGTACCTATCCGTATAACATTTTCACTTAATGGGTACAAATTTATTTTATTTTTTTTTCAACCCTTTTATATATAAACAATTATTTGGCATCCTTCATTACCAGTTTACACTTTGTCCCGTTAGCGACATAATATCTATAGAAAGATGCTTTCTAATACAACAAGTCCCGTAGGGACGATATAGAAAAAGTGTAAACTACTTTTAGCCTTATATGAAGGATACCAATTAAAAATATTAATTTGTTTGGTTTGCCATTACTCCCTCAAATCTGTTATAATCACGAAATCGTCATGCACCTTAATCGTATATGGATCCGGAATCTGGCCAATTCTATTTAAAAAAAATTTCCTATTCGCAGTTCCATGTACAGCCGGAATTGCATAAGAAATACGCCACTGGTAAAAAGTCCGCATCGAAAAAAACAAGGGGCGCGCCGGCTTCCATAACTCCCCGAAGAAAGATCGTTTATATCACTGAAAAGAACAAAGTTAATAACCTGGGACAAATCAAATGGAAAGGCAATATGCGTGATCGTAAGCATGAAATAAATTATAATCAGGCCCATGAGGAAACCAAAAAAAAGTTTGCCGCAAAATACCCTGAAAGCGTTTGGAACCATAGGGAGTGGGTGAATATTTTTGCAAAAGATGAATTTTATTAACACGGGCTCAACCTTTAACTGACCGATTTGACGGAGCAACTCCGATTTGAATTGTTTTGCTTCTTTTTGTTGTTTTTGCGTTTTCTGGAAAATATGTATGGTAAATCTTTATGCACACGTTTTTTCCATGGAAAAAGCTTGCTACTTTTACAAAAACGTATATACATGGATATACGCTTTTGTAAATTGAAACAAGGAGAATAAACAATGCTATCCAAAATTCAAAAATGGGGGAATAGTCAAGGAATACGGATTCCAAAAAAACTTCTTAAAAACACCCATATCCAAATTGGAGAAGAAGTTGATATTACTGCTCATATTGGAAGAATTATTGTAGAGCCAACCAATAAAATACATGGAAGATATGACATAAACGATCTGGCCGACAAAATGCCTGATGACTACAAACCCAAAGAGGAAAACTGGGGCATTCCTGTTGGCAAGGAGGTTTGGTAAATGCCTCGATATATCCCCGAAAAAGGGGATTTTGTTGTTGTAACCTTTGATCCGCAATCCGGACACGAGCAGAAAGATCGACGGCCGGCGTTGGTTGTAAGTAATAAAGTGTTTAACAAGACTACGGGTCTTGCCATTGTATGTCCCATAACTGACACAAAACGCGGCATACCCTTTCATGTTGCAATCCCGCAAGAGTCCTCTTTAACGGGCCATATAATGGTGGAACAGGTTAAGTCGATTGACTTCCAAAACCGTAAAATCAAGCTGATAGAAAAAGCGTCCGAAAATATTATGGTTGAAGTGCTGGGTATTTTAGATGCCTGCATATATCAAGACGCCTGACAAATCATTTCAACCTGTGCGGTTAAGCCTTTTGTAGGGTGGGTAAAATGCCATCTGAGTTGTTCGGTATTTTCACAAAAGACCATTGGCATTTTGCCCACCGCTCTGCTAAAAACCGATGGGCAAAGACTGTTTCCTTTAACACCGTCTGGCGCTTTGCCTTTTCATCAGGTATGACCAAGTTAACGATAAAACGTTTGCCCACCCTACGAAAAATTCAACCGCACAGATCGAAAAAATTACAGACGAATTGATCTGATTGAAAGATAGGAACCTATTGTGAACAATTTCGGTGAAAAAGTCAGTTTTATATGGTCGGTGGCCGATCTTTTGCGTGGCCCGTACCGCCCAAACCAGTATAAAGACGTGATGCTTCCCCTGACCGTGCTTCGACGCCTGGACTGCGTACTGGAACCCACTAAGGACAAAGTTCTGAAAAAGATGGCAATGCTATCGGGGGGTAAAGTCAAGAACCTTGAACCGATACTCGACAAGGAGGCAGGGCACGGTTTTCATAATACCAGCCTGTTTACTTTTGAGAAGCTCAAGGGCGATCCGAACAATATCGCCGCAAACCTGACAAATTATATCAAAGGCTTTTCCACACGGGCGCGGGAGATCATCGATCATTTCGGATTCGAGGATCACATTGCCAAACTCGAAACGGCCGACCGCCTTTTTCTTGTCGTCTCCAAATTTTGCGAGATCGACCTGCATCCGGAGACGGTCTCGAACATCGAAATGGGCTACATCTTCGAGGAACTGATCCGGCGGTTCAACGAGGCCAGCAACGAGGAGGCCGGGGACCATTTCACGCCGCGCGAGGTCATCCGGCTCATGGTCTGCCTGATCTTTGCACCGGACGGCGACACCCTGACCACCAAGGGAATCGTGAAAACGCTGTTCGATCCGGCTTGCGGAACGGGCGGAATGCTCTCCGTGTCCGAGGAGTACGTGCGCGAACTCAACCCGGATGCCAACCTCCAGGTTTTCGGGCAGGATTACAACAGCCAGGCCTATGCCATCTGCGGGTCGGACATGATGATCAAAGGCCAGAACGTTGCCAATATCCGGTTCGGAGACAGCTTTACGGATGATCATTTTACGGGGCGCAATTTCGATTACATGCTGGCCAACCCACCCTTCGGTGTGGAATGGAAACCCCAGGCCCAATTCGTCAAGAAGGAAAATGCGGAACAGGGCTACGGCGGACGCTTCGGAGCCGGACTTCCGCGCATCAACGACGGTTCGTTTCTTTTTCTTCTGCACATGATCAGCAAGATGAAAGACCCGCAAAACGGCGGCACGCGTCTTGCCATCGTCTTTAACGGTTCGCCGCTGTTTACCGGCGCGGCCGGATCAGGCGAAAGCGAAATCCGTCGCTGGATCATCGAAAACGACTGGTTGGAAGCCATTGTGGCCATGCCGGACCAGCTTTTCTACAACACCGGCATCAGCACTTACCTGTTTATCGTCACCAACCGCAAGGAGCGGCATCGCCGGGGAAAAATCCAACTTGTAAATGCCACGGGATTCTTCAGGAAGATGCGCAAAAGCCTGGGCAACAAGCGCCATGAAATTTCGAACCGAGACATTGAGGCGATCACCCGCATATACGGCGAGTTTAAGAAAGGCGAACACATCCGCATATTTGACAACGAGGATTTCGGATACTGGCGCATCACGGTCGAGCGGCCTTTGCGCCTGAACTTCGAAGTCAATGACCAACGACTTGAAAAAGTGCGACAGGCAAAACCGTTCGCCAACCTTGCCGCCAGCAAAAAGCGCAAGAACGCGAAAGCTATCGAAGCCGAGATCAAAACGGGAAAACGCCGCCAACAGGCCATCCTTGACGCGTTGTCAGGCCTGTCCGGTTTGGGCGTCATCAAAAACCGGGAGGAATTCACCGGTCTGATGAAGGCCGAGTTTAAAAACGCCGATCTGAAATTGCCGCCGGCATTGTTCAAGGCTGTTTTCATGGCCCTGTCCGAACGTGACGCCACGGCTGAAATATGTATGAACAAGAAAGGAAACCCGGAACCTGATCCGGGCTTGAGGGATTACGAAAACATCCCGCTCAAAGAGGATATTCAAAATTACATGGAACGGGAGGTATTGCCGCACGTTCCCGACGCCTGGGTTGACGAAGCCAAGACAAAAGTCGGGTATGAGATCAATTTCAACCGCTATTTTTACAAGTATATACCGCCGAGGCCGCTGGATGAAATCGAAGCGGATTTGAAGCTGATCGAGAAAGAGATTGCGGATATGTTGGCGAAGGTGGCAGAATGAAACCATACAAACCCGAAAAACTGCCGCCGGCCGGAATCGACTGGGCGGCGTTTGTTTCACTCATCGGCCAATCCAATGCGGCACTTGCGAGGTATGACGGTATTTTGCAAGGCATCGTCAATCCACGCATCCTTCTTTCGCCGTTGACCACCCAGGAAGCTGTGCTTTCATCCCGAATCGAAGGCACCCAGGCGACATTGGAAGAAGTCATGGCATTCGAGGCTGACCCCAAGGAGGAAATCGCGCCGTCGAAATATGCTGATATCCAGGAAATTATCAATTACCGGCAGGCAATGAATTATGCGGTCGATAGTCTGGATAAACGTCCTTTATGTCTGAACCTGTTCAGGGAACTCCATGCCATTCTGCTTGACAGCGTTCGCGGCAAAAATAAAGCACCCGGAGAATTCCGCCGCATTCAGAATTATATCGGGCCTTACGGCGGTTCCATTGAAGAGGCGACATTCGTTCCGCCTGCCGCCGAACGAATTATGCCATCAATGGGGGATTGGGAAACGTATCTGCACTTTGAGGAAAAAGATCCGTTGGTTCAATTGGCTATCGCCAAGGTGCAATTTGAACTGATTCATCCCTTTCTGGACGGCAACGGGCGGATTGGCCGAATGCTGATCCCGCTGTTTCTTTATGAAAAACGGCTTCTCAGCAGCCCGATGTTTTATATAAGCGCCTATTTCGAAAAGAACCGCCAGGAATATTACGCGCGGTTAAACGCCGTCTCCAGGGATCGCGACTGGAACGGATGGATTACATTTTTCCTGCAAGCGGTGATTCATCAGGCTCGGATTAACAGCGGCAAAGCAAGAGAAATTCTGGCGCTTTACGAACGCATGAAACGGGAAGCGCCTGACATTACACACTCTCAATTTGTCATACAAACCATTGACGCTTTGTTCGATCGGCCGATTTTTCAGACCGGTGACTTTATGCGCCGATCCGGAATCGGACGGGTTTCAGCGTCGCGGATTCTGGGCGCATTGAAAAATGCGGGAATTATCACCACCATCAGGGAGGCAAGAGGACGGCAAGGAGCGGTTTATGTATTCGAAGAACTGCTCCGGATCACGGCCTAATAATATAGAACAGGGCCGGATTGAGTTTCAGGGGTGAAACATAAATGATTTTGTGTTTCACAAAACAACTTTCGTGAAACACAAACTCGGTTGTTGATCGTTCATGAAACACAAAATCGGTTGTGTTGCGCAAAATTGATTTTATGCAACACAAATTATTGCGTATGGGACAATCCTTGTAAAATAAAAAACAATAACGAATGGCAAATTCATACATGAAAAACAAAACCGGACGATGGAAGCGGTATCCGAAGTACAGGGATACGGGTGTTGAATGGTTGGGGGAAGTGCCGAAGGTTTGGGAATCTCGACGCCTGAAATATTGCGCAGACTTGGTAAATGAAAAAATGAATGCCACTGATTCGTATTTGCCCTATTTGGGGCTTGAACATATAGAATCATTGACGGGAAAACGCATTCAAACGGAAGAAGAACCAACAAGCGAAGGGCAAGCCACCAGATTTAAATCAGGTGATGTTCTTTTTGGCAAACTGCGTCCATATTTGGCAAAGGTTTTTCGTGCTGAACTACCGGGTATTTGTTCTGGTGAATTGTTGGTTCTAAGACAGAAACTGGTTTCGCAAGACTATCTTTTCAACTACATGTTGACCAGTGAATTTATAAATACCGTTGACTCTTCAACATACGGCGCAAAAATGCCGAGAGCAAATTTTGAATTTATAGGAAATCTCCCTGTTCTTTTACCTTCCTCAAAAGAGCAAAACGCAATCGCCACTTTCCTCGACCGCAAAACCACCCAAATCGACACCCTGATCGCCAAAAAACAACGCCAAATCGAACTGCTCAGGGAAAAACGCGCCG
>JAOZRC010000368.1 GCA_029940345.1 Desulfobacterales bacterium | reverse complement strand
TAATAAAGTGGCTATACCCAAATTATAAAATTGAAAAATACCGTTTAAGATTCCACCGCGTCCGGCAGTGGATTTTCCACGGGGAGCACCACAGTGAAGATACTCCCGCTTCCTTTTATGCTTTGAACATCAATCGAGCCACCCATTGACTCTACGATATTTAACGAAACACTCAGCCCGAGACCGGTTCCCTGTCCCACTTCTTTGGTTGTATAAAAGGGATTGAATATCTGCTTTACCTGATCAATCGTCATACCACTCCCTGTATCCTCCATCTCCACTATAATTTTATTTTTATCTGTTTTGGTTGTAATCGAGATTGCTCCCGGCCCTGAAATGGCGTCATGAGCATTATTGATCAGATTTAAAAAAACCTGACGAATCTGATCGTGATCCAGTGGAATTTCCGGAAGATCGGCGGCATAATTGAGCTTAAGGTCTATATCATCAACTTTTAACTCTTTTTCGACAACGCCTGAAATGACTTCATTGATAATCTTGTTCAAATTGCAGGGAAAGGCTCTTGGCTCATTTTTTCGCCCCAGGCTCAGTAATTGTTTGGTAATTCCCCTGGCCCGATAGGCAGCGGTGTCAATAATTTCCAGCTCCTTTAAAATATTTTCAGGACTCGAATCCAGATTGAACTGAGGGTCTAACATATCCTTTATTACGCCGCTGGTTGATGTGATGATTGCCAGCGGATTGTTGATCTCGTGCGCCACACCGGTGGCAATTTCTCCCACCGAAGCAAGTTTGGATGCGTGTATTAGCTGGAGATGCATCTCCTGCCGCTGTTTAGTTTCGGCTTCAGCTTTGCCCACAATCTTATTGACGAAATAGATGATAATGACCGTGGCAATCAGTAGGATAGTTATAATGCTGACAGTTAAAATTCTTCGCGCCTGTATCATCTGTAAATGCGCAACACTTGAAGGCTGCCTGACGAGCAGCACCCAACGAGTCTCGTTTAACCAACTGTACGCTATTAAACAAGAGTCGCATTCCTTTTCCATTTCCTGGAAACCTGCTTCCATATCTACGGCGGGAATGAAGTCACTGGTGCTTAGTAATTTTCCTCTGCCCGGGTCCACCACTTGGTAGACCCCCTTTTCGTTAATTATTGAAGAATCGACATTCTTGCCGTGACTGATGGTTCTGAGGAACATGTAAAATTTATCCGGATCAAGCGTAGCCCGTATAATGATGTATTTGCCGTCAATCAACTGTTTGGCTGCAATGGTAAAATGCGGTTTGTTTCTGAATCCCAGGTAGATGTCACTGATAAAGTAATTTTTTTCTTGTTTAATCAAGGATTTGAACCAATTTTCATCACTATAATCCTTTCCATGAAGATATGGAAAAGGACCCGCATAGCCTGTCTGAAGTCCTTTGGAATTAAGAAACCCAACGTCAATAAAGGAATCACTGGACTGCCTTAAATCTTGTAAATAATAATCCATTTCCTGTTTTAACGGCTTAATATTTAATTTAGTGTAATGAAACAGGCTGAAGAGGTTCACAACCCTTTCCTGGAGGAAAAGGTCGATCGTATTTCGCTGGCTTTCCGAAAGGGCCGCCAGGCTAAGTCTCTCGGAATTTTTTAGAGTAAAGTTGAATTGAAAATGAAA
Organism: Desulfobacterales bacterium; assembly: GCA_029940345.1. Taxonomy (GTDB): domain Bacteria; phylum Desulfobacterota; class Desulfobacteria; order Desulfobacterales; family JAUCGF01; genus JAUCGF01. The sequence goes on along the minus strand of JAOZRC010000368.1, from coordinate 4,269 downwards.
ATACGCGGAAAGCACCATAAGGGGGAGCGTGAAACAGATGATGAGTCCGACCGAGAGCCCTATACGCAACTTTCTGAATTGCTTTTTGATGTTCGTTTGAATATCAGGGCCGCCATATGAATCCGACCCGGTCTTTACCGTCATTTTCTTTTGTTTTTTCATTTTACTCGTCGCGGCTCCTTCCTGTTTATTCCGTATTGACACCAGTCCGTTTGCCTTTTTTTCAATACCGGCAGCATTGGGATAGTGTTTTCATTCATCAGTTCGGTCGCAATGCTCATGGATTCGTTTTCATGCCCGGTAACAATTTTTTTGCTCATCCGGTTTTGAAACAACATGGTTGACCTCACTTAATGGGAATTCGGGTTAAAAGTTTGGTCAGGGATTCTTCGATAGTTTCCGTTTTAAACGGTTTTTCGATCAGATCATGAATCATGGCTTCATTTGCGGCAGATACAACTTTTTCATTCATATAGGCAGTGATTAAAATCTTGATGGTGCACCGACATGAACCCCGGATCCGTTTGAACATCTCAATGCCATCCATGCACGGCAATCTGAAATCGGCAATGATAATGTCAAAAGGTTGTTTTCCGATCATCTCAATGGCTTCCTCGGCCGTTTCAAGTGTCACAAGCTCACATCCCTCACTCTCGAAAAAAAGACGCATGGAATCCCTTATCCATTCATCATCGTCGATAAGTAGTATCTTTAAATCTTTCAGTCTGTTAAATAAGTCCATTTAAATTAACACCGGTCAATAATTATTTCAGGCAGAGCCCCTGATGTGTTGTTTCCATTTTCCCGGTATTGTTTTCTATGCCGGTTCCCCATGTTAGCTCTTTAGATACTATACTTGCAGAATTCGTGCCAAGGCGGAAAGATAAGTGTGGAGAGTATATTTATTGAATTATATCAGGATGTTGTATATTGGATTGTTTACACGGGGCTTTTTAGAAAATATTGCAATTTCGAAGTATTTCGAATTTTTTTATCGAAAAAGCTCTAATTTTTGAAAAATTACAAAAAGGAAATACAGCCCTTCTAATGACAGGAGGGCTATATTTATTGACGGGTGCGAAAAAGGAATGGAAAACGAGCATCCTTCATTTGACAGTTTACAATTTGTCCCGTTAGGGACATAATATCTATAGAACAAAGGCTTACAAATACGATAAGTCCCGTAGGGACGAAATAGAAAGAGTGTAAACCACTTTGATGCTATTTTGAAGGATGCCGGAAAACGGTTCAGCTTGTCCTGAGGGTCTTAGATTACCAGTAATTTTTTTCTGCGGTAGCGAAAGGTGTGATGGTTAATGTTGAGCAGCTTGGCGGCCTTGCTCTCATTGCCCTTGGCCATTTTAAAAGCTTCATCGATATAATATTTTTCAAAGGATCGTTGTATTTCAGAAAAGTCCAGTCCTTCAGGAGGAATGGGCGGAAACATCATTTTGCCGCTTTGCCGCTCCGGTGTTTGCATTCTATCCTCTAATCCCAGATCCTGCGGCATCAGCTCAGGCCCATTTCCGATCAGAACACCTCTTTCCACGATATTTTTCAATTCACGAACATTACCAGTCCAATTATGATGTATCAGGGCCTTTGCGGCCTGAGATGATATACCGGTAAATATTTTGCCAAACTTTCTGCTGAATTCGTATATGAAATGCTCTGCAAGAAGGATAATATCATTTCGACGTTCATTTAAAGATGGAACTTTTATTTTGATAACGCCTATACGGAAATAAAGGTCTTTTCTAAAAAAACCGTCTTCGATCATTTTATCCAGATTCATATTCGTGGCTGATACAACACGGGTCTGAATATACTGCTTTTTGGTGCTGCCAACCTTATAAAACTCACCATTTTCTAAAAATCGCAGCAGTTTTGCCTGGGCTTCCAGACTAAGGTCACCCAATTCATCGAGAAACAGGGTGCCGCCAGAGGCATCTTCGATTAATCCTTTTTTACCTGAAGTGGCGGCACCGCTGAAAGCCCCCTTGGCATATCCGAAAATTTCACTTTCAATGAGGTCTTTGGGGATGGCAGCGCAGTTTACGGTAACCAGGTTGCCCTTAAAATTGGGGCTTCGGTAATGAACAGCGTTAGCAATAAGCTCCTTGCCAGAACCCGTTTCACCGCAAATAAGAATCGGCGTATCGGGACTTTTGGCAACCTTGGCTAAAAAGGCCATCATATCCTGAATTGTGTCGCTTTCCCCGATAAAACAGGGGAGGTTTTCCTTGAGATATTTGTCCTGGAGGGCTCTGATTTCTTTTCTGAGCCGGATGGTTTCCAGTCCGTTTCTAATGGTGATCTCGAGGCTGTCCATCTGTATCGGTTTGACGACATAATCGTATGCACCCAGTTTCATTGCGGAAATGACTGTATGGATGTCTTCATAGGCGGTTATCATGATCACCGGAATATGCGGATACAATTGCTTTATTTTTTCAAGAGCCTCAATGCCGTTCATTGCAGGCAACCCGATGTCAAGCAAAACCAGATCGGGCGGATTGACGGAAATCGCTTTGATTGACGATTCGGCATCCGCAAAAGAGGAGACCTTATAATCCGCTTCAAGGGCCATGCTCATCCCTTCCCGTATGGTTTCCTCGTCATCGATAATAAATATGGAATAAGTGATCATCGCTCACCTGTCTGTGAATTTAGCGGGAGCCTGATGACAAATTCGGCTCCCCTTGGTTCGGCGGTTGATATCTGAATTGATCCGCCATGATCGGTTATAATTCGATGGCAGATGCTGAGGCCGATCCCCGAACCGTTGCTTTTGGTTGTGTAAAACGGATCAAAAATATTATCGATAATCTCTCCAGGGACTCCGGGGCCTGAATCACCAACGCTTATACAAATGGCTCCGTTTTCCATGAAAGAAGAGATGCTTATCTTTTTATCCTTGTCCATGTTTTGCATGGATTCGGATGCATTGGCAATCAGGTTTAGAATCACCTGCTCGATCATGTGAGGGTCTGCCTTGCATTTAGGCAAATCCGCTGAAAGATCTGTTGAAAAAATTATTCCGCTCTTTCGTAATGTAACCGATGAAAGATTGAAGGCTTCCTTGACCGGCTGGTTAATATCGGTCTGCACAAAACGTGGCTCAACCGGTTTGGAAAAATCCATCACTCTTTTGATGACGGATTCTATTTTATTTGAAGCCGATTGAAGCTGAGTTACGATTTTGCTTATCATTTCGTGATTTTCACAGTTCCTGGAAATTTTCCCCAATGTATTCAGATAGATGTTAATACCGGAAAGCGGGTTCCGGATTTCATGGGCAACGCCCGCGGCGACCCTGCCGAGTGATGTCATTTTATCCTGTATTCTGAGGATATGATCAAGCTCCTTGGCAAGGGTGACATCCGTCAGGTTAAACAGGATGGCATCTTGGCCCTGATATTCAATTAAGCGCGCCAGGCAGGAAACCCATTTCATAGCAAGTCTGTTCCCCTTTTTATCCACGGGATAAAACCTGAATTCCATCTCTACGTGTTGTTTTTCACCGGAAACAAGCTTCTGATAATTCCGGTTCATCATTTGGGCGTCATCCGAATGGATGTTTTCAAAGGTAACCGATAAAGAGGGGTCTTCTAAAGCGCCGGTCAGCCGTTCTTTCGCCGGATTCCTGTAAACGACCTTATTGTTTCGGATAATAATGATGCCGCAGGGAGAATTTTCAATCAGATCACGGAAACGCCGCTCGCTATCCAAGACTTTTTTTTCGGCCAGTTTTAGCTCCGCAATCTTTCCAAGCCGCCCTGCCACGGCATTAATCAACGCTCTTTCTTCCTTCAGGAAAGGCCCCTCATCGCATTTGGGCCTTTCTTCCAGATAGCAAACTTCTATAATTCCACTCGGCTTACCACGCACTTTGATATCTCTGGCCAGTTTCCAGGAAGTTTCTTTAAAATTCCTGGTTTGAAATATTTTTTCTTCCGCGGCGATACGAGTGCAAGTGATATCTGAATGATGAAAGGATTGGGAAAGGATATTCGCCGTTCCCTGGTATATTTTTTCTAATGACGTGCCCTTTTTTTCAACTAAAGTGGAAATACCAAAAAAGCAATTCAGTTCCTTGACCCGTTTGGTAAGGTTTTGCATGTTCTTTCTCATCGTCTCTTGGATCCATTTTAAGCCGATGATATCATGCGAGATCGCAAATTTAGCAGTGCTTCCGTCACTATTTTTTAAAGAAATGTCAAAGAGATCATAATGTTTATCGGTTTGGGGTGAGCACCAATCCCAGCG
>JAOZRC010000367.1 GCA_029940345.1 Desulfobacterales bacterium | reverse complement strand
TAATAATCTGGGTTAAACACCGGAAAACTTATGAACGGTTACTTATGTCACCTGTTACGACTAATAACGCGGCACATTTGACTACCAGATAATAGTTAATGCAGTAGTATTCGTATTCCGATTTTAGTTTTTCCATTTAATTCCTGCCAACTAAAGTTTGTGTTCCCCTATTCGGAAAAATTGAAAAATCGGATCAGTGTTAACATAATTATTTGTAATTTTTAAAATATAAAATGTAATGTTTCAAGCCGCATTCAAGCAAAGGCAACCCATGAGTGTAGCCCAGGATGCCGGAACGAATAAACTGGCAAATATTTTAGTTGTGGACGACGACCTCACCATGAGGTTTTTGCTAAAGCGTGTATTGTCAAACGCAGGTTTTAACGTTTTTCTGGCTGAAAATGGCAAAGTGGCGATTGATGAGTACCTTTCAGATGAAATCGGCGTTGTTCTTCTTGATGTCCAAATGCCCGTTATGGGTGGAATGGAATGTTTACGTTATATATGTAAGCATTATCCGGATTTAGCGCCTATTATGCTCACCGCTAACGAAGAAGTTACCAATGCGGTGGAAGCGATGAGACACGGTGCCTTTGATTACGTTATCAAACCGCCTGAAATGAAGAAACTGGTTGCTTTGGCCCAAAGAGCCTTTCAAACCTATACGCAGGCAAAACGCCTTCGAAAGGTTGAAGCCGAGTTAGCTGGCGCCCGTGAACATGAAATCTTTATTGCCTCCAAAATTCAAAGGTCACTTTTATTAGGCCGACCGCCTGAAGACATTGAAGGGTTGAAGATCAGTTCTTTGACGATTCCATCCCAAAAAGTTGATGGTGATTTCATCGATTTTTTTAAGTTAAATGATCACACGGTTGATGTGGTCGTTGCTGATGTGATGGGCAAGGGGCTTTTATCGGCTTTTTTCGGAGCCGCCATGAAAAGCCATTTTTTACGCGCCCTGCACGAATTGACGATTGACGCAGTGACGTGCAAAATGATGAATGATCAATGTGTGCTTAATCAGGATGCCAACGGATCATTTCATTTACCGCAGCCGCAAGATATTATCACGCGTGTTCAATCACGAATGATCAGGAATCTGGAGGAACTCGAATCTTTTGTCACCTTATGCTATGCGCGGTTCGATATGGTTGAAAAAACAATCTGTTTTGTTGACTGCGGCCATGTGCGCACGATTCATTATAAAGGTGAATCCGGTGATGTTGAATTACTTCAGGGTATTAACATGCCGCTTGGGTTTCCTGAAAAAGATCCATTTATCCAATATTCGGCATCTTTTCAACCCGGAGACCTTTTTTTCTTTTATTCAGATGGCTTGACCGAAAATCGTAACCCTGATAATGAGATGTACAATGAAGAACGTTTGGTGGATTTTATCAAACAACATGGCCATCTTGATCCGAAAAAAATCATTGACAGCGCGTATGTTGAGATGATTGCCTTTGCTGATTCCAAAACATTTGATGATGATTTCACTTGTGTTGCTATCAAAATAGAGTCAGAGCAAGGACTCGCTCAATTGAATACCGAAGCGATCCTGGAAATTAAAAGTGATTTAAAAGAATTGGTGCGCGTAAGAATTTTTATACGCGAGTTCTGTGAAAGTGTGCCGGACTCTCTTTTAGACCCCAGGCGAATCGATATGTTAGAAATCGCGGTAACGGAAGTCGCCACGAATATTATCAGACATGCCTACTCTGGCCGTGCCGATGAACAAATTCAGATTAAAGCACAGATGGCGGAGGATAAAATTATCCTGTTGTTTTATGACTGGGGGCAAGGGTTTGACCCACAGATGGTGCCCCCTTTAAAAGATATTAGTAAAATGGCGATTAAAGACCTTCCGGAGGGCGGTATGGGGTGTTATATAATCGCTCAATCGGTTGATGAAGTGGAGTATTCAAGTGACAAAAAAGGAAAAAACTGCGCCTGCCTGAAAATTATCCTGGCACCTGATATCGGTGATTAAAAAAAATTCAAATAACAAATTTCAAATAAATCACAATGACCAAACCACAAAATTTCAAACTGCTTGAGCTTACTCTGTATATCAATGCAGCAGTACTTTTGGTTATCTGATATTGTAGTTTGAAAGTTCCGAGTTAGATTTTCAAAATTAAAATTTAATGAAATCGGAGGAAAAAACAGATGGAGTTAAGCAAAGAACAAATTGATGATATTCTTGTAATTACACTGAAAACGGAAATTCTGGATGCCAGCAATGCCAAGGAGTTCAGGTCGCAAACCGTACAATTGCTGGAAAATTCGCGCAAAGTGGTTTTTGATATGACCCAAGTCAAATTTATTGACAGTTCCGGATGCGGCACTTTATTGTCCTGTTTGAGACAGTTAAATGGCTATGGCGGCGATCTCAAATTGAGTGGCGTCCAGAAACCGGTGCGTACATTGTTTGAATTGGTTCGTATGCATCGAATTATTGAAATTTATGATAAAAACGATGATGCGGTGTGTTCGTTTCAATAAGCAACTATAAGCGATGATCATACTATTATGAGAGCGTTTTTGATAACCACTAACGAACTATCTGAACGCACACCATGGGGAGATGCATATCCGTCAGCGATGATGCCTCTAATTGATCGCCCCTTTTTGCAACATGTTGTCGAATACCTTGTTAACCAGGGCTTTGATAGGTTTGATGTGGTACTCTGCCAGCATCCTGAAAAAATTAAAAACCTGTTAGGCGATGGAGACCGATGGGGTGTAAAATTTAAATACCATCTTGTCAAAGAACCTTCCAAATCTATTCTGACGTTAAAATGCCTTGGTTTCGACAATAGCAATGAATGGGTGTTGCTTGTGTATGCCGACCGTTTGTGCCGAGTAGACCTGAGACCTGTAAAACCGGCCTTGATGTCTTGCCACCGTATTTTGTACTGTACCAAATATCCGGAAAACCATCATAAAGATGTAAAGCTGAATTGGTCCGGCTGGGCGTGGCTTTCAAATCAGTGCTGTCTGGCGGCACCCGCAAACTGTGATGAATATCTGCTTTTTGAATATTTGCTTTCTTTTAAGTATTCAGCGCCGGAATTTGTGAATGTATCTGATATGATCCGCTCCTGCTCCTATTCAGATATCATGGTCGCTCATAAAGCAGTTCTTAGCAAACAATTCAACGGTCTGATGTTAGAAGGGCGCGAAGTGGAAGAGGGTGTCTGGCTGTCGCGTAACATCAGTCTTCATCCGACCGTACAAATTCGGCGTCCGGTCTATATCGGCCAAAATTGTCGTATTGGCAAGGGGGTCAGATTGGGGCCAAACACCGTTATTGGTGCGAATTGCGTCATTGATGACAAAACCATCCTTCGCAATACCATTATACTTCCGAACAGTTATGTAGGGACATCACTGGAGCTTCAAGATGTTTTGGTTGATCAATACCGTTTAATCAATATTCGGCTGGAATCGGCGGTGACCATCACTGAAAACTTTATCATGGGAAGTTTGCCTGAAAAGCAATTTCCGCGATGGTTGAAATCTATTCCGTCACGCTTATTGGCCATTATACTTTTAATTTTGACATCGCCTCTTTTTGTTGCGATGATTTTGATCCTTAAAATAATATACAAACGGCCGTTGTTTGATCAGAAAGAAGCAGTGCGTTTGCCAGTGCCGCATGATCCGGGGCTATGGCGTGTTTTTGCACTGCTTCGTTTCCATTCTTTTAAACCGACGCCTAACAGGGCCAGCCCGTCAGGGGCGCTACCCGATATAAGTTGGCAAGATCTGCTATTTAGTTTTTTCCCAGCGCTTATTAATATTGTTCGCGGACATTTGTGTTTTGTTGGCGTCGCACCACGAACGGTCAGTGAAATTAAGGCCTTGCCTCCAGATTGGCGCGTTTTGTACCTTCAGAGTAAAATAGGGCTTATCAGTGAAGCATTAGTCTATTTTGGCGCTAATCCCAGCCAGGATGAATTGCGCGCCGCCGAAACCTTTTATGCCGTATCCGCATCCTGGAAATATGACTTAAAATTACTGGCCAAATATTTTGGGCAGCTTGTTTATCTTTGGCCGAAACCCGATATGAAAACCTGACGAGAAAATAGGAATGAATCACCTGCAAACACCCCACGGCGGCAAATTGGTTAATTTAATTGCGTCGCCTGAACGCACCCTGATTTTAAAAAAACTATCCCTCAATTTACAAACGGTTAATTTGTCCCGCCGGTCTGTATCTGATTTGGAATTGCTAATGAATGGCGCTTTTTCCCCATTACGCGGTTTTATGACGCAAACGGATTATGAATCCGTTCTTGACCGGATGCGTCTTCAGGATGAAACGCTTTGGCCGCTTCCGGTTTGCTTAGATATTTCCGAAGCTGAAGCCGAGAGCCTGGAGACGGGACAATCCGTTGCTTTGAGGGATGGTGAGGGATTCATGTTAGCGGTGATGCACATTGAAGATATTTGGCGTATTGATAAACTTCGTGAAGCCGAAAAAATCTTTGGCGTACGGGATAATCAGCATCCGGGTGTAGATTATCTTTTGAATTATAAAGGTACGCATTATATTGGCGGTGTGATCGAGGGGTTCCAGTTGCCATTGCATGCCGCCTTTAAAGGGTTGCGGCATTCACCGGCTGAACTCAGAGCGCTTTTTACAAAATTCGGCTGGCGGCGTGTGATCGGTTTTCATACGCGCAATCCGCTGCATCGCGCCCAATTTGAGCTAACGATAAAAGCGATGGCTGAGGCCCGCGCCAATTTATTGCTTCATCCGATTGCGGGCCGTGTCAAACCCAGTGATATCGACTACTATACGCGCATCCACTGTTATCTGGCAGTAAGTAAGCATTATCCGCCCAATTCGATGTTGCTGAGTTTACTGCCTTTGACCGTGCGGATGGCCGGCCCTCGTGAAGCTTTATGGCATGCCATTATCCGCAAAAATTACGGATGTACCCATTTTATCGTCGGACGAAGCCATGCCAGCCCCGGATTACGCGTCGATGGCCAGCCATTTTATGCGCCCAAAGCGGCTCAGGAACTGCTGAATTCGTATCAAGCCGAATTGGATATTGAGATTATCACCTTTGATGAATTTGTTTATGTAGCAGATGAAGACCTTTACGTTCCGGAAAACGAAACGCCTGCTGACGCAACGGTGCGGCGGCTTTCCAACGAAAAATTTCATCGTAAATTACGCTGCAGCCGTCGAATTCCAAAATGGTTTACCTTCCCCGAAGTTGTCGATGAATTGCGCAAAGCCTATCCCCCTCGTCACAAACAAGGGTTTACGATTTTTTGCACCGGTCTGTCCGGTGCTGGAAAATCTACGATTGCCCGTGTGCTTTATGCCCGTTTTTTGGAAATGGGAGGTCGTCCGGTAACCTTGCTTGATGGTGATATCGTCAGGCACAATCTTTCTAACGAATTGGGCTTTTCCAGGGAACACCGCAATATCAATGTAAAACGCATCGGGTTTGTTGCCAGTGAAATCACTAAAAATCGCGGGATTGCGATCTGTGCGCCTATTGCCCCATACAACGCCAGCCGTAAGCAGGTGCGTCGTATGATCGAAAAATACGGGGGCTATATTGAAGTATACGTGGAAACACCGCTTGACGTATGTGAAGGCCGTGACCGTAAGGGATTGTATGCTAAAGCGCGAGCGGGTATCATTAAAGGGTATACCGGCATTGATGATCCCTATGAAGCGCCCCTGAACCCGGAGGTTTCTATTGATACAACTGATATAACGCCGGATGAAGCGGTGCAAGAGGTGCTTCTTTATCTAGGGCGCGCCGGCTACACACGTTGAAATTTGAAGTTACAAGTTTTAAGTGGAAAGTTCGGCTACCAGCATAAGCTGGGACACTAAATGCAGTCGTAGGTTGGGTTGAGGAACG
>JAOZRC010000366.1:2552-5903 GCA_029940345.1 Desulfobacterales bacterium | reverse complement strand
CTTGATATTCAAAGCGTTTTCCAGACGAAGGGAAACGCTTTGACACAACGATTATGATTAAACGATCCGTCTTTACATCCCGAACGCTCCCCTACCTGCTCATCCTGCCCCAGATATTGGTGACGGCGACTTTTTTTTACTGGCCGGCAGCCCAGGGGTTGTTCCAGTCCCTGATGATTTCAGATCCGTTCGGACTGCATAACACCTTTGTCTGGTTCGATAATTTCATAGCACTTTTCAAAGACCCGCTCTACCTGAAATCGGTTGCCATCACGCTGATATTCAGCGCCTGCACCGCGTTTGTATCAATTTCCATGGGGCTTTTTATTGCGACCATGGCGAATCGCGCGTTGCGTTTCAAGGCGTTGATTCGCACGATGCTGATCTGGCCTTATGCGGTGGCTCCGGCTATCTCTGGAATATTATGGCTGTTTTTGCTGCACCCCTCTTATGGAGTCGTCTCCCTTGCGCTTAAACGCTGGATCGGGATTGAATGGAACCCGGTGCTTGTGGGCCGTGATGCCATGATTATGGTGATTTTGGCCAGCGCCTGGAAAGAGATCAGCTATAATTTTGTTTTTTTTATGGCCGGTTTGCAGGCGATTCCCCATTCGCTGATCGAAGCGGCATCAATGGATGGTGCCAGTCCGTTTCGACGTTTTTGGGCGATCACCCTTCCGCTTTTGTCACCCACCCTGTTTTTCGTCACCGTGATGAATATCATCTACGCTTTCTTTGAGACCTTTGGCGTGATTCACACGGTCACTCAGGGCGGCCCTGGCGGCGCTACCAATACCTTGGTGTATAAAGTGTACCAGGACGGTTTTATCGGTTTGAATCTCGGTTCATCCGCCGCCCAATCGATTGTCCTGATGAGCCTGATCATTCTGATCACCGTTTTACAATTCAAATATGTTGAAAAGAAAGTGCAATACACGGGGTAGGCCATGGTTGAAAAAACACCGCTTTTAGACGCATTCACTTATATATTTCTGATGGCAGGAATTATTATCATCGGATTTCCCATCATTTACGCGATCATTGCCGCATCTCTTCCCATTGAAGATGTGTCCCGTGTGCCAATGCCTCTGATTCCTGGAGATCAGTTCTGGGTGAACATGCAGGCCGCCTGGGACAAAGGGGATTTGGGAACCCAGCTTTTTAACTCCTTTATTATGGCGTCCGGCATTACGATTGGTAAAATCACAGTGTCCATGCTCGGCGCTTTCTCGATTGTTTATTTTGATTACCGGTTTCGCACTTTAGCTTTTGTGACTGTATTTTGCACGCTCATGCTTCCGGTGGAAGTGCGCATTTTGCCGACGTATGAAATGGCTGCCAATCTGTTCGGCCCGCTCCAGTCGGTCTGGGATTTATTGCACTTAAACAGTCTGCTGAGTTGGTTTGCCAACCATGAAGTCGATGTATCCTTGAATTTTTCCTTATTAGACAGTTACGGTGGGTTAATTTTTCCGTTAGTGGCATCCGCCACCTGCACATTTTTGTTTCGTCAATTTTTCCTCACCGTGCCGGAAGAGCTTTGTGAAGCCGCCAAAATGGACGGCGCTTCCGCCATGACCTTCTTCAGCAAAATCCTGCTTCCCATAAGCAAAACCAACATTGCCGCATTGGTGGTCATCGAATTTGTTTACGGCTGGAATCAGTATCTTTGGCCGCTTCTGATCACCACGAATCCCAAAATGACCACCGCTGTTATCGGCTTACAGAATTTAATCCCCCAGGCCGATGATTTGCCGTTCTGGAATGTCGCCATGGCCGGTGCGTTGATTGTCATGGCACCTCCTATTTTGGTGGTGCTTTTGATGCAGCGATGGTTTGTCAAGGGACTTGTTGATCCGGAAAAATAAGCAGAATTCGGCATCTGTCACTAGTACCGCAACTTATAAATTCGTCCCCCGGGTTCCAGGTTTATTCCAAGCGGTGACAGAGCTCGTAGTGCGCCCGTGAGGACGTCGAAAAACCAGCGCCTTACGGCGCCACTACAAACCGGGGGGAGGAAGAGGAACTTCCGAGTTGCAGTACTAGTCAGTTTATACTTTGTCCCGTTAGGGACATAATATCTATAGAAAAAGGCGTGCTAGTGCGATAAGTCCCGTAGGGACGAAATAGAAAAAGTGTAAACCACTATGTTGCTATTTTGAAGAATGCCCAAAATTCTGAAAATTCTAAAATCCGGTAATTTCTGATTCAGACAATTAAAGGAAGGCAACATGCATAGCAAAAGCATAGAAAGAGACGGTAAACAATGAACAAAAATTCAGCCGGCATCTATCCTGCCCACCCATTGGCCTTGATCATTTGTATTTTAATTCCTGTTTTTACGCTGACAATAAATAGTAAAGATGCGATTGCCGATGACCCGAGTTATGACGAATGTTTACTGGAAGCGTTAAAAAACGCCGACAGTGATACAACGGCAGCGGCAATACGTGAGCGCTGTCGAAAATATTCGGAACCGAATGCACAAGCGAAAACAGTTAAGCCAGAACTCACCTTAATTGAAAAACGGATGAAAAAAGAGGCCGAATCAAATGATAATCCGTTTGCCATTACGGCACACAAACAGAACTATGTATTGCCCTTTGCCTATAACAGTTCAACCAATTCGGAACCGTATTCCCTGGATTGGGACAGTTTAAAAGAAACTGAAATCAAATTTCAGATCAGTCTTAAATATAAGCTCTTTGATAATATCATCAAAGATAACGGGGATGTTTTTCTCGCTTACACCAGCCTGTCCCTTTGGCAAGCGTATAACAAAGGCATATCCAGCCCATTTCGTGAGACCAACTACGAACCCGAAGCATGGCTTCAATTTGAGACGGATTGGGATTTATTGGGTGTGCGCAACCGTATGATCAGCATCGGCGCATCGCATCAGTCCAACGGACGCTCCGGTTCGTTATCAAGGAGTTGGAATCGTCTTTATATGAATTTTCTTTTTGAAAAAAACAATTTCGCGTTCAGTCTGAAGCCGTGGTGGCGCATTCCCGAAGAGGAAAAAGAGAGCCTGGATGACAGCTCCGGGGATGACAATCCGGATATTGACAAATATATGGGCTACGGCGAGTTGGGCATGCTGTATAAGTGGCGCAATAATGATTTTACCTTGCTGTTTCGCAACAATTTGCGCACTTCTGAAAACATGGGAGCCATCCAGTTGGGTTGGAGCTTTCCGCTATACAAAAAGCTGAAAGGCTATGTGCAGTATTTTAACGGTTACGGTGAAACCCTGATTGATTATAATGCGTCTACAAATCGGATCGGTGTGGGGTTGCTGCTTACGGATTGGTTGTAGTACGCTTACGTTCATTATTCCGGAGTGCAAAA
>JAOZRC010000366.1:0-2542 GCA_029940345.1 Desulfobacterales bacterium | reverse complement strand
AAGTTTGCACTCCTTTAGTCTAACTCTCAGCCGCATCATCTTCCGTCTTTTTACGTCCGAAAATCCGGGCACCGACAATGCTGATTTCATATAAAACCATGAGCGGAAGCGCCATCATCACCTGGGTGACGACATCCGGCGGCGTTAAAAGCGCCGCTCCGACAAAAAACAGGAGCAACGCATATTTTCGGTTTTTTTTTAAAAAATCAACGGACACAATCCCCAGGCGGGCTAAAAACGTGATAACAATCGGCAACTCGAAGACAATTCCAAAGGCCAGCAGCAATTTAGATGCAAGCCCTAAATACTCTTTGATGGATAAACGGGCATGGATTGTCTCATTGGAAAACCCTAAGAAAAATTTAAAACCCAGGGGGAAAACGATAAAATAACCGAACAGAGAGCCGCCAATAAGAAAAAGAGAAGATAAAATTATAATAGGTATAAGCGCACTCCGCTCTTTCTTATACAGTCCGGGCGCAACAAACATCCAGAATTGGTATATAAGAACGGGGGAGGCTAAAATCAAACCACTTAGGAAAGCCACTTTCAGATAAGTGAAAAACGCTTCGGGAAGTCCTGTAAAAATCAGCTCCTCCCCCGCTTTCATCACCGATAGCAAAGGAATCAGAAGAATTTTGAAAAGCTCTTCCTTGAAACCGTAGGACAGCACGAACCCGACGCCCACAGCGATAAAACAAGTGATCAGACGGCTTCGCAGCTCTTCTAAGTGCGCCGTAAAAGGGAGTTTGTCTTCTTCCTGCATGGTCTAAATATCCTCTTTTTTTACGTCCGGTGCGGTAACATCCTGATGATTCGCCGGTTTTGCGTCGATTGGGACGTTATCATCTTTTGCCGTATCATTTTCACCAGACTCCGTCAGCGGCGCATCTGTCATTTCAGCGCTTTCAGCATCCTGGGAGGTCTGAGGCGCTTTATCTCTGGAACTTTCATCATCAGAAGGAGACGGCGCGTATGAATCGAAGTCCTTATGCGGATTGGCTTCATCTATGTTGTCTTCGTTGTCTTCCGCCAGTGCTTCTTCCGTTTTCAGATCCACTGTGGCCTTATTTTTATCAGCAGACGGTTTCTCTTTTTTATCATCATCAGATTTCAATTGATCAAAGGCGTCTTTGACGTCCTCCAATGGATTATCAATTTGCATTGATTCTTTCAGCTCACTTGTGGCATTTTTAAACTCACCCAGTGCCCGCCCCAAAGATTTTGCCAGATCAGGCAGCTTCTTTGGGCCGATAACAATCAGCGCAATTCCCAGGATCAACAATATTTCCGGCATCCCCATGCCAAACATAAAACGATCTCCTTTTTAGTGAATATTCAGATCATAATTAACAATAGTCTTTTAACCAGTTTACACCAAAGAGTCAATACATTTAGGGCGTCAGTTTCAGGTTTCAGGTGTATAGATGTTGCTTTAAATATCCTAACCTTGACGAAGTACGGTTTCCGCTATAAATTGTCTGAAATATCCGTCATTCAAAAAGACCGCAAGCGGTTTACGCTGTTTCTATATATTTAGCTTTAATTCAATTGTCTGAATCAGAATTTTCAGGATTTGAGAATGTTCAGAATTCTGTTCATTCTTTAATTCTAAAAATTCTGATTCAAACGTTTTTTTACTTTTCAGCTTTACGCGCCCCACCTTTAATTTTAATTAGAATGTTAAATGAAGGATGCTAAAATCTTAATATGAATAAAATTTCTAAACCGAGTTATAAGGAACTGGAAAAGCAAATCGCCGAACTCCGACAGGATGCGATTGAGTGTAAACAAACAGAAGCGCGCATCCGGCATCTGAACACGGTTCTCGCGTCGAACCGCGATGTCAACCGTCTGATCACTAAAGAAAAGAATCGCAACCGCCTGATTCAAGGTATCTGCGACAGTCTGATAAAAAACCGCGGCTATCATAGTGTGTGGATTGTTCTTATTGATGCAGACCATAAGGTTTTTGCAAGCGCGGAGACCGGATTGGAGGGTGATTTCAATGAAATTATTACGAAAATTGATCAGGGGGAACTGTTTTATTGCTGTAAGAATGTGCTTCATCAAAACAGCCTGATGATGATCACGGATCCCATGGAAAGCTGTCTGGACTGCCCCTTGTCCTATCTGTACGAAAACAGGGGCGCCCTGGCCGCCCGGTTGGAGTATGGTGATAAGGTATACGGATTGTTAACGGTTTCAGTGCCTGTGGCGTTCAGCAAGGATGATGAAGAACAGACCTTATTCAGAAGTGTTGCCGATGATATCGCATTTGCGCTGCATCATATTGAGATGCAAGAGGAGCGCCGGGCCGCCGACAGGGAACTTCAAAAAGCGCACGCTGATCTGGAACACCGCGTCAAAGAGCGCACCCGAACGTTGGAAAAACTCTCCTCTAAATTGATAAACGCCCAGGAGGAGGAACGCAAACGTATTGCCGGCGACCTGCATGACGGCATTGGGCAAACCCTGTCAGCCGTCAAATTCATGGTGGAAACCGTGCTGGAGCAACTCCGTGGCAAGGCGCCGGAAACGG